>JAJKIL010000216.1 GCA_021154515.1 Niastella sp.
CGCAGCTTTTTACGGTTAACACCCGATGTAGCTGTTATCAGCGCCATGGACCCCGATCACCTGGACATTTACGGCACTACGGCCGCCATGGAAGAAGCGTTCATTGAATTTGCCGGTAAAATAAAACCAGGTGGTGTGCTCATCAGTAAATATGGTTTGCCAAGAGGGAAGGACCTTAAAGCCCCGAACCAGCTTACCTATCATTTGAACAATACACAAGCCGATATATATGCCTGTAACATTCAAATGCAACACGGTACTTATGTATTTGATGTGCAGGTAAAAGACTGGAAGCTGACAAACGTGGTGTTGAACATGGGCGGGTTACACAACATAGAGAATGTGATAGCGGCTATAGCCATTGCCCACCGTTTAGGAATAGCGGATGAAAAGATCAAAGCGGCTGTGGAAGCATTCCGGGGAGTAAGACGCAGATTCGAATATGTGATCAAAGACCGGAACGTAACATTTGTAGACGATTATGCCCATCACCCTGAGGAATTACGGGCATTGATAACCGGCGCAAAGGGATTGTTTGGGAACATGAAATGTACGGTGTTGTTTCAACCACATTTGTTCACCCGGACAAGAGACCTGGCCGCCGAGTTTGCCGAAGTGCTGGATATGGCCGATGAAGTAGTGCTGTTGCCCATTTACCCGGCAAGAGAATTACCAATACCAGGTGTAACCAGCAATATGATATTAGACAAAATGCAAAATGATCATAAACAGGTGTTGAACAAAGAGCAGTTGTTGCAGTGGGTGAAAGAGAATGCGGGCGGTTCAGTAACCAAAACCGGGGACGGTTGGTTATTGATAACTGCGGGCGCCGGCGATATCGATACACTGGTGCAACCCATTAAGCAGATCATTGAAACGAAATAATAAACAAAAGTGAAAAAGAAGCGCTCCATCAGGAAACCCTTACTGGCAATCTTCTGGCTGTGTATAGCAGCCGGTACTATGGTATTGCTGGTGGCGGCCATGAAAGCGCAGAGCAATAAAACCTGTAAAGGACAGGAGATCCGCATCAGTGGCAAAGCCGATGAATGGTTCCTCGATAAAAAAGACATTGCCACCTTGCTGGCAAACCAGGGTGGCATCAAGGGCCGGCCGATAAAAAATTTTGACCTGCGCCGGATGGAGAATCAGTTGAAGAGTAATGTGTGGGTGAAAGATGCAGAATTGTTCTTTGATAACAGCCGGGTATTGCAGGTGCGTGTAGAAGAACGCGTCCCCGTTGCCAGGGTATTTACAGTGGCGGGCAATAGCTTTTATATTGATAGCAGTGGCGAAAAGCTGCCGCTGTCAGACAAGTTCTCGGCCCGTTTGCCCGTGGTGACCGGCTTCCCATCAGAAAAAGATAAACTAACCGGAGACGATAGTGTGATGATGCGGGATATCATTAATATCAGCAACTACCTGTTGCACGACGAATTTTGGATGGCACAGGTTTCGCAGATAGACATCCAACCTGATCGCACATTCGATATGATCCCCGTGGTAGGCAACCATATCATTGAATTTGGAGATGGTACCGATTACGACAAAAAGTTTAAAAGGTTGCTGTTGTTTTACCAGCAGGTGTTGAGCAAAACAGGCATGGATGTGTACCAAAAGGTGAACGTACAATACGCACGACAGGTAATTGGAGTGAAGGGAACATAAGAAGAAAGAGGTTACAATTAATTACGAGGATTGAAGAATTATTTATAGGCACTCCCTATACAACAACTAAAAACAGGATAGTTATGCAACACGAACAACAACCCATCATCGTCGGACTGGATATCGGTACGACAAAAATTGCCGCGATTGCCGGTCGAAAGAACGAGTTCGGCAAACTGGAGATCCTCGGCTTTGGCCGGGCCAACTCCAACGGTGTTAAGCACGGACAGGTGCTTAATATCGACGAAACCATCAAGGCCATTACTATGGCCCTTGAGAACTGTTATGCATCAAATCCCGGTTTGGAAATATCTGAAGTATATGTTGGTATTGCAGGTCATCATATAAAAAGCCTGCAAACCCGTGGTGATATAGTGCGTCAGAATAACGACGATGAAATTTCGCAACGTGAGATCGATCAGTTGATCAATGACCAATATAAAACATACATTCCTGCCGGTGATCAGATCATCGATGTGATCCCCCAGGAGTTCACAGTTGATAATTTTCAAAATATTCCTAACCCAATTGGCTATGGTGGCGTGAAAATTGGAGCTAACTTCCACATCATCACCGGCGACAAAAATGCCATCCGCAATATTACCCGTGCAGTTGATAAAAGTGGATTGAAAACAAAGGACCTGGTATTGCAACCACTGGCATCTGCCGCAGCCGTTATGGGAATAGAAGACCTGGAAGCAGGTGTGGCCATCGTTGACATTGGTGGTGGTACAACCGACCTGGCTGTATTCTATGAAGGAATATTAAAACATACTGCTGTTATTCCATTCGGTGGTGAGAACATTACCAACGATATTAAAACCGGTTTGGGTGTGCTGAAAACACAGGCTGAACAAATGAAAGTTCAGTTTGGCAGCGCCCTGGCCAATGAAGCCCGCAGCAATGCCTTCATTACTATTCCCGGTTTGCGTGGAATGCCCGCCAAAGAGATCAGTGTAAAGAACCTGGCAAACATTATACAGGCTCGGATGAGTGAGATCATGGATTTTGTTACCTATCACTTAAAGCAGGTTGGCCTGGATAACCGCATGCTGAATGGTGGTATCGTATTAACCGGTGGCGGTTCACAATTAAAACACCTGATCCAGTTAACAGAATATGTAACCGGTTTGAATGCCCGCATCGGTTACCCAACAGAACACCTGGCTGCCGGACATATTGAAGAACTGGCCCGCCCAACTTATTCAACCTGTATCGGTCTTATAATGAAAGGCTACAGCGATTATGAAAATCATCGCAAGCAGTTCGAAAGCCAGTTCAGGAAAATGGAGATCCCCGAAAACCTGCGCAAGACAGAACTGGTAGAAGAAGATGCTTTTGAAGAAGAAGATGAATTCCGGACAGAAAAATTAAGGAACCGCAAGGGCATTAAAGACTTCTGGGGCAAGTTCAAAGATGGTATCATTGAACTGTTCAAGGAAGAAGAAGATCACGCGTTATAATTAATAGATATAACAGTTCCGGCCCGCGTTACGATCAACCTATTGAAAAAGAAAATCCGGGGAATATGAAAAATGCCAGCATTACAATGGGTAAACCATTACAATGCAAATTTGTTAAACTAACCCGTTATTCTTAATCTGGTCTCAGCAGCGAGTGAGGGTAGGCTGGTGGGGCTGTTAAACAGTAAGCTATGATTCATTTTGATTTACCGAAGGAAAAATCATCCATCATCAAGGTGATTGGTGTAGGTGGAGGCGGTAGCAATGCGGTTAACCACATGTACAGCCAGAACATCGAAGGCGTAAATTTTATTATTTGTAATACCGACGCGCAGGCTATCTCAAAAAGCCAGGTACCTAATAAAGTGCAGTTGGGGCCTCATCTTACCCAGGGATTGGGAGCAGGAGCCAATCCGGAGATTGGCCGTCAGGCTACAGAAGAAAGCCTGGAAGAGCTGAAACGTATTTTGGAAGTAAATACCAAAATGGCGTTTATTACTGCAGGTATGGGTGGTGGAACCGGTACCGGTGGCGCGCCTATTATTGCCAAGATCTGTAAAGATCTAAATATTCTTACTGTAGGTATTGTAACTACCCCATTTTCATATGAAGGCCCAAAACGTCAGGCGCAGGCCGAGAATGGCATCAGGCAACTGAAACAGTCGGTTGATACTTTGCTGGTGATCAGCAACGACAAACTGCGTCACCAGTTCGGTAATCTGAAAATGAAAGATGCGTTCTCAAGAGCGGATAATGTATTGTCAACCGCTGCGAAATGCATTACAGATGTAATTAACAGCACTGGTCAGATCAACGTTGACTTTGCCGACGTATGTACCATCATGCGTAATGGTGGAGTGGCTATACTTGGTAGTGCAGCCTGCCGCGGTGAAGACCGCGCTATTCGTTGCATTGAAGAAGCGCTGAACTCGCCATTGCTGAACGATAACGATATCCGTGGTGCTAAATGGATCCTGATCAATATCAATTCTTGTGAAGGTGATCATGAGTTCACCATGGATGAGGTAGAGATCATTCAAAACTATTTATTAAGCCAGGCCGGTGACGATACAGATGTGATCCTGGGTATGGGTTACGATAGTGCCCTGGGTGATAAAATAGGTATTACCCTGATTGCCACTGGTTTTGAACATAAAGATCCTTTCAAGAAAGCTACGGTTAAAGTAGAACCAAAGAAGGATGAGAAGATCCTGCTTTCTTTGAACCAACAACCGGAAAAACCTAAAAAGGAGCAACCGGTTGTTGAACAACAGGGAGAGAAGGGTGAGATCGATATCAAACCTGAGTTGGCGCCCCGGTTGGTTGACGGTGATTCTACCGTTAGCGAACCTACGATAGAGCTTTATACGCAGGAGGAAGTTGGTAAAAATACTGTGGATAAAAATGAAGCATCCGAAAGGATCGAATGGGTACTTTCGCAACCATCCGACCCTGTGCCTACTACACAACAACAAGCACAAAAAAATCAAAATAATTCTTCGGTGTCTGCAGCATCCGGAGGATACTTGGCCAAGCCTTCCAATATTTATGCAGAACCGAAAACAAACGAATCCAAACCAGAACAGTTACCTGTGAAGGAACCTGTCAGAAACACCAGTGCAAAACCGGTCCAGGAAGATGATGATTCCAATGACCTGCATCTGGTTATCAAAGATGATATTTCAGCGACGGATGTGCCTGGGGCCTACCATTCTCAACCCCCTGTTAGTGGCGGCAATATTTCTGCTGAGGACCTGGCGATGCTAGACGAAGCAGAAGAACAAAAACGCCGTGCTGCGGAACGAATTCAAAAATTGCGCAATCTTTCGTTCAACATTAACGGAGCAGACCCTAACAACGAGTTTGAAACTGTGCCGGCATACATCCGCCGCAATTTGGAACTGTATAATACCTTTTCAAGCGTAGAAAACTTCTACAGTAAGTATGAAGTAAAAACCGACGAAAATAATAATACACAGATCTCCACGCTGAACACGTTCTTAGATGGAAAGAAACCGGATTAATAATAGTTGTTTACTATCCTGTCCCGCCCAATGTGCTACCTGTTTGTATTGAGCGTAAAGGTTCATTGAACAGAGGTACCGGGTATAAATCGAATGTTTTAACACAGCGATTGTTGTTTTTAGTTGTAGTCCCCCCGACTAATCGGGGGGATTTTTTTTATATAACTTTGTACTATGGCAACAATATTAATCACTGGTGGTACCGGCACCATAGGCAAAAGCCTGAGTAAATTCTTAGTGGAAAAACAACACGAAGTAATTATTCTTACCCGTCATCCCAGACAGGGAACAGGTGCTGTTTCCTACGCCGCCTGGAACCCTACCGATCAAACCATTGATATTGCTGCATTGCAAAAAGCCGATTATATCATCAACCTCGCCGGCGCCGGAGTGGCTGATAAACGTTGGTCAAAGAAACGGAAACAGGAGATTGTTGACAGCCGCGTACAAAGCGGACAGGTGTTGGTAAAAGTCATGCAGCAAAATACCAACAAAGTTCAGGCTGTTATCAGCATGAGTGGCATTGGCTGGTATGGCGATGATAACAAAAGAAACCCCTCGCAAAAATTCTTTAGTGAAGGCGATCCTGCCGATCCAGGCTTCCTGGGCGATACCTGTGTAAAATGGGAAAATGCCATTAAACCGGTAACCGCCATGAATAAACGTCTGGTTATCTTCCGCACGGGTATTGTATTGAGCAATGAAGGCGGCGCCCTGGCAGAATTTCAAAAGCCCATAAAGGCCGGTATTGCTCCCTTCTTTGGCAGCGGTGAGCAGGTGACCAGTTGGATCCACATCGATGATGTATGCCGGTTATTCTTACATGCCATAGAAAAAGACAGAGTACGCGGTGAGTACAATGTAGTGGCGCCCGAACCGGTGACCAATAAACACCTGATGCTGACCCTGGCTAAAAAAATGAAAGGGAAGTTTTTTATTCCTGTCTATGTGCCTTCGTTTGTATTGAAACTGATCCTGGGTGAATTAAGCATAGAAGTACTAAAGAGCGCCCGGGTAAGTTGTGAAAAGATAAAAAGCAGCGGCTTCCAGTTTTTATTTCCAACCCTGGAAGTGGCGCTTGATGATCTGCTGAAAAAATAACTTTACATATCGTCTGTCTGAAATTTTTTGAGCGTAACAAACAGATACGCTCCTAAGTATACAAGCGAAGCAATGAATATGGCCGTATAATTGGGTTCTGTAAACATAAGTTTGTTGACTATCCGCTGAATATACGGGAATGGCACCATGATATCGGTTGTTTCCAAGGGTAAATACCGACCGGCATAGTTGGCATACTTGTTCAATAGCAACACGGCGATCTGCTCCAGCACCGTGGAATAGGCGAAGAAAACGCCAATGGCAAGCCCGCCCCTTTTAAATAATACCGCCATCAGCAAGGCTACCATGATATAACTCATTGCCTGCAACAGGAAATACCAAACGTAGGAGAACCCTTCAAAGCTGAAACTGGCCTCGCCCGACATAAAACCAAATATCACGGCCGTAATGGCTACCATAAGGGTTGAGATCAAAGCAAGCACCGCTGCAAACAATATTTTTGATGTGATGAATTGCTGGCGCGTCCAGCCATCGATGATATTTTGCCGGTGGGTTTTAAAGCTGTATTCGTTGGTAACGGTAAGGATCATGATTAAACCGGGAATGAACAACAGCCAGCTGCTCACGTGGGCCACTGCCTGCCAAACGGTAGGGAAGGCGTAAGGCGGGTTGCCCAGCACCATGGTCGCAAAACCCTTTGACTGGCGTTCAGAATAGATGATCAGTTGAATGCGATATACAATATAATTAGCGCCAAAGATGGTGGCCAGGTAAATGCAAAACAGGATCCAGAAAGCGCGATAATTCTTCAGCTTCATCCATTCCAAAGCTAATAATTGCCCCATGTTATTTAGTGTTTTGCGTAAGTTCAAAGAATTTGGTTTCCAGGCTTTTTTTGCGAAGCCGCAGGTGGTGAAGCGTTACGCCCTGTTCAAAACAATACCGGTTCAACGCTTCCAGCGAGGCGGCGCCTGGAGGAAAGGTCAATTCAACATAAAGATCGTTTACAACCACTTTTTTGGCGCCCGGGTATTGTTGTAATATGCTTTGTAATTGCTGCATATTGGCGGCGGCGATTTCTACAATTTCATCGGTAATAAGTATTTCATCAACATGCCCATGGGTAAGCAGGGTGCCTTTTTGCAGAATGGCTACATGGGTGCAAACTTTCTCTACCTCATCGAGCAGGTGACTGGCCATGATAATGGTTTTGCCAGCCTTGTGTAATTTCTTGATCAATTCCCGGGTTTCTGCAATGCCTACGGGGTCAAGACCATTGGTGGGTTCATCAAAGATAAGCACATCGGGGTTGCCGAGCAGACTACTGGCAATGGCCAGTCGTTGTTTCATCCCCAATGAATAGGTGCTGAATTTCGAGAACTTGCGTTGTTCCAGGTTCACCAGTTCCAGCACCCGGTCAATGTCTGCCAGGCCCTGTTGTTTTATAGTAGCTGCTATTTTTAAATTCTGTACGGCGTTCAGATAATGATAAAAATTGGGCGTTTCCAGCAGGGTGCCAATCTGTTGCCGGTGCACATGCGTGGGAGCCGAGTCAAAAAGCTTAAATGAACCGGAGGTGGCTTTTAATACATTCAGGATAATGCCCAGCAGGGTCGTTTTACCACTCCCGTTAGGGCCCAGGATACCAAAGACCGATCCCTGGGGAACGGTAAAAGAAACCCCTTTTAATGCCTGGATAGGACCGTAATTTTTATGTAGATCCTCAACGGTAAGAATTGCCATGATAACCTGTTTAACGGATGTTACAAGTATGTCGCGATAGCCAGTTAAATATTACCGGCGACAACCAGGAAAAATCAAATAATTATGAAGCTGGCTGTGTATGCTTTTCATGATACAGACTGGTAAAATCACCTACTACCGCTTTCCCATTATTAAAAAAGAGTTTATGCAGTTTTAAGTCCTCAATATCGTTAGGCAACACTTTACGGTATACAGGGTTCATGGTGCCGCCGTTGGTATTATCGCCGGCTCTGGCTTCGGGATTATATTGAAAGGGCGGGTCAACAATGGTGCCGCGGGGATACATAATGCCGGGTATGCCCTTTCCCCTGATGTCGAGCAGGGTAGGATGAACCAGCCCTAAGGTATGCCCATATTCATGAGGAGCCGTGGTGGAAGTTTGTAACAGATTGTCCAGTTTAAAATAACCGGTATTGCTGCCAATGCCATCTACAAAGGAAATGTTGCCATTGGCAAATTCTTCAATGCGAAAAAAATTAAAACGGGGATTATCGTTGTACCAAACCTTTTCGGGGTTAAGATCGGGCTCGTAAATGCCTTCAATTTCAAATTGAACCGTATACAGATCGCCATTGATCTTTATCCGGGCTTTGGGTTCGTTCCAGTGTTTGCCAATGTCGTTGGCTATTTGCCAGGAAAGGTCCTTGCTGGCCGCATCTCCATAAAAGAAGATCACAGAATGGATGCTGAGTTGGTTGGTGATGCTATTAAGTTCGGCTTCGCCCATACCCCAATTTAGTAAAAAAGGCGCCCCGATTGAACGGAACGCCTAATTTTCTCATGTGACGCCTAAATTGTTATCAATTGCGGATTGGCTTTCCGCCTTTTAAAACGCTTTGAATTCTTTCCAGGGTTTTCTTTTCTCCACAGAGTGAAAGAAAGGCTTCCCTTTCAAGATCCAGTAAATATTTTTCAGATACTAAAGTTGGTTCGCTTAAATCGCCCCCGCACATAACGTACGCCAGCTTTTTGGCCACCGTTACATCGTGATCGGTGGCATAGTTTGCCCGCCACATGCCATTGATGCCGGCATATAAAGCGCCAAGCGCCGAACGGCCCAGTACTTTTACATCGGTACGTTGTACAGGGGTAACATAACCGCTGTCGAACAGTTCGATCACGCTTTTCCTGGCTTCGGCTATGCGCCGGCCCTGGTTCAATACTATTTCGTCTTTTCCTTTGCGTAAAATACCCAGTTCAAATCCTTCTGCGGCTGAGGTAGCTACTTTTGCCGTAGCTATGGTTAGAAATCTGTTCTTGAGGGTAATGGTATCCGGTTCATCTTCGTGCATTTCATCAGCAGCGCGTAACACAAATTCTTTGGTACCGCCACCGCCGGGGATCAGGCCAACGCCTAATTCAACCAACCCAATATAGGTTTCCGCGGCAGCACAAACTTTATCAGCATGCAAACTCATTTCACAAGCGCCGCCCAAAGCCAGGGCATGAGGCGCCACTACTACCGGAACTGAGGAATAACGTACCCGCATCATGGTATTCTGGAACATCCGAATAGCCATATCCAACTCATCATACTCCTGCTCTATTGCAAACATAAAAATCATACCTACATTGGCGCCCGCACTAAAGTTGGGGCCTTCGTTGGCAATAACCAGTCCTTTATATTTCTCTTCAGCAATGGAGATCGATTTTTGAATGGCTTCTATCACCTCGCCGCCCATACTTCCCATTTTGGTGTACCATTCCAGTCCTAACACATCATCGCCCAAATGGTAGAGCCGGCAATTGCTGTTTTTCCATACGGTCTGGTTCTCAAAATTTTTCATCACTATAAATGCATCGCCACCGGGCAGTGATTTATACGATTTTGAGGCTACATCGTAATATAGCCGCTTGCCATTTTCAACTTTATAAAAGCTTTTTATTCCGGCTGCCAGCATCTCGTTCACCCAGGGGGCAACCGTGTAGCCGGCTTCCTTCATTTTCTTTATGGTGCCTTCAACACCCAGTACATCCCAGCTTTCAAAGGCGCCGATCTCCCAGCCAAAACCAGCCATCATGGCGTCATCCACGCGATAGATCTCGTCAGAGATCTCCGGAATACGGTGCGAGATATACGAAAACAGCCCGTAATGAAAATGACGATAGAATTCACCTGCCTTATCGGTTCCGGCACACAGCGCCTTCAACCTTGTGTTAAGGTCATCGATGGGCCTGGCCGCTTCAACCGTTGCAAATTTTGCTTTGGCGCGGGGTTTATATTCGAATGTTTTTAGATCGAGGGTAAATATTTCTTTTTCGCCTTTCTCACCTTTCTTTTTGGCAAAGAAACCTTGTCCGGTTTTATCGCCCAGCTGATTGCTGGTTACCATTTTCTCCAACCAGGCAGGAATGATAAAGGCATCCCGGTGCTCATCGTTGGGACAATTATCATACACGCCTTTGGCAACCTTTACCAGGGTATCAATACCCACTACATCGGCGGTTCTGAAAGTGGCCGATTTGGGGCGGCCAATGATGGGGCCGGTCAGCGCATCGATCTCGTCGATGGTCAATCCCATTTTATCAACCAGGCCAAAGATGGCCATAATGCCATACACCCCTATGCGGTTGGCAATAAATGCAGGCGTATCCTTACACAGTACGGTGGTTTTACCTAAGTACAGGTCGCCATATTGCATCAGGAAATCAACTACGGCTGCATCAGTATGTGGTGTTGGAATTATTTCGAGTAACCGTAAATACCGGGGAGGATTGAAAAAGTGCGTTCCGCAGAAGTGTTTTTTGAAATCATCACTCCGGCCTTCGGCCATCAGGTGAATAGGAATACCGGAGGTGTTGGAAGTAATGAGCGTGCCCGGCGTGCGGAATTTTTCTACTTCTGCAAAAATTTGTTGTTTAATATCAAGCCGTTCTACTACTACCTCTATTATCCAGTCGCACCCGGTAATAGCTGACATATTATCGGTGAAATTACCGGTGGTGATCTTCTTCACCACATCCTTTGTGTAAACCGGAGAAGGGTTACTTTTTAAAGCAGCTTGCAATGCATCGTTTACCAGTTTGTTGCGGGCGGCTTTGTTATTGCTTTCTGCAGCTTCCTTCGGCACCATGTCTAATAACAACACCTGTACGCCAACGCCTGCGAAATGACAGGCTATGCGCGAACCCATAACACCACTGCCTAATACAGCTACTTTTTTAATGATTCGTTTAGTCATAAAAAAATAGTTAGCTAAACAACTATTTCCAAAGATAGTAATAAATACGCTTCATCCAAGAGCTTTTTATAAATTAGCAAGTTTATAAGAACGATACTTTCAGTAAGCATTTGTATAAGTTATTGGCTCTCCGTTTAAAATTGCCATAAATATGCGTAACGATGCGCTTAAAATTTTTACTGCAGGGGTGCGGGCAGTGCAACCGCAATATTTGTTGTCCAGGTATATGCGCTGGCAGCACCAGCAACTGCAGTTGGGCGACCAGCTTTTTAAACAGCCCGATATAAACAAGGTATATATTATAGGGGCCGGAAAAGCCAGCGCCGCCATGGCCCGCGAAACGGAGATCATCCTCGGCAGCCGCATCGATGCGGGATTCATTGTTACCAAATACGAACACACATTCCCATTAAAGACCATTCAATGTATTGAAGCCGCCCATCCTGTGCCGGATGACAACAGTGTTCAGGCCGGTCGCGAAATGATCCGGCTGCTAAAAAATGCTACTGAAAAAGATGTGGTGATCGCTTTAATAAGCGGGGGCGCTTCGGCGCTGCTGGTTGATTGCCCGCCCGGCATTTTGTTAAGCGAACTGCAGGTTGTTTTTAGCAAGCTGTTGCAATGTGGAGCAAGCATTGAAGAAATGAATACAGTGCGAAAACATTTGTCGGCCGGGATTAAAGGCGGACAATTACTACGCACAGCCTGGCCCGCCACGGTGGTTAGTTTTATCTTAAGCGATGTGATCGGTGATCCGCTCGATAGCATTGCCAGCGGGCCTACCGTTGCCGATCGCAGCACATTCACCGATGCCTGGGAAATAGTTCGCAAGTACCAGTTGTTGGATGTACTACCGGTGAGTATCATCCGTTGGTTGCAATTAGGATTGAACAACCAGGTGGCAGAAACGCCCAAACCGGATGATCCCATTTTTGCAAAGAGTTTTAATTACCTCATTGGCACCAACCGGGTGGCGCTGGAAGCCGCTGCCGTCATGGCCCGTGATTTACACTATACACCGGTGATTGTAACCGATTCCCTGCAAGGAGAGGCGCGGGATAAAGCGCAGGAGCTGGTAGCCCAGTTACAACGGTACGAAGGACCACGCCCCGCCTGTTTATTACTGGGAGGCGAAACAACTGTTACCATTAAAAACGCGGGTAAAGGTGGGCGTAACCAGGAGTTTGCCCTGGCTGCCATGATCGCCCTGCAACAGGCTTTCCCTGATAGCAGCCAAATGCCGGTTTTACTCAGCGCGGGCACCGATGGTACCGATGGCCCTACCAATGCCGCGGGTGCGGTGGTTGATAAAGGCGTGCTGCAATTAACCGCCCAACGGGGACTATCACCTGAAAAGTATTTAGAACAAAACGATTCCTGGAATTTTTTTAATCAGGTTAGCGGGCATATTATTACGGGACCAACGCATACTAATGTAATGGATATTATTGTAGTGTTGATACCTTAATGAAGGAAGTTGACCAGTTAACCAGTTGACAAGTTGACCAGGTTAGAAGTTGATAGCGTTGATAAAGGGAATGAATTAAAAGTAGGAAGTTAACGGGTTGAAAAGTTAACGAGTTAACACGGAATACAATATAAAAAAGAGCCCGGGTTGTTTAACAGCCTGGGCTCTTTTCATATAAGAACTCAATAACCTAAATTACAAACCTGCACCTACGAGCCACGAAGGGAAAGCTTTATATTTCAAACTAAAAAACTAAAAAACTTGCCCTTTAATCCATGAGCGCTATACATTAAACTTTAAACATTCAACTTAAAACTTTCAACTGTATTACTGCCCTCCGGTAGCCACTGCGCTCCAATCCATCTCAGGATCTTTCTTAATAACCTCCTGCATATGACGTTTCAACAGATCGGCCAACGGCATTTTTTGTTGAACCTGGTCGGCTTGCGACAACACCAGGTTAAGGTCCTTCAACCCTAACTGCGCTGTAAAGGCGGCAGGTGTAAATTGTTGGTTAACTATGATCTTGCTGTAGTTCTGATAGATCGGGGTGTTGAAAATAGTTTGCCCGAAGAAGTTCCACATTTTAAGCGCATCTACGCCACTGTTACTGGCAAGGGCGGCGCTTTCGCCAATGGCTTCCATGGCAGCGGCTATAGTAAAGTTGCCACATAATTTAACGGTGTTGGCAGCAGTGATGTTGTCACCAAAGTCCCATACGCCGGCGCCACCTGCATCTTTTAATAATTGTTCAAATTGCTGGCGCAGTTTGGCGTCGCCTGATACCACAAAATTCAGTTTACGGGCACGGGCCGCATCGGGCCGGCCAAATACCGGGGTAGCCAGGTACTGAGAACCGTTTTGCGTATGCTGTTGGCTCAGTTCTTCTGCGGTGAGTGGTAATATGGTGCTCATGGAAAGATGCACGCCACCGGGCTGCATGTTATTTATTAATCCATCAGCGCCCTCGGTGATCGTCTTTAACGCTTTGTCATCCGATACCATAGTGATGATGAATGCGCATTCAGCAGCCAGTGCTTTTACTGATCCTGCCTCTTTAGCGCCTTTGTCAACCAATGGTTTTGTTTTGGAAGCGGTACGGTTGTATACATATAACTCATGACCGCTTTGCAGAATATTCTCTGCGATGGGAGTGCCCAGGTTGCCCAGTCCAATAAATCCAATTTTCATAAACTAATGTTTTTAAATGAAAAAGGCGAGCCACCTTTGGAAGGTGACCCGCCTTTACACCTTCATAAAATATTTAACTCACTGAAGAACCATTGTCGATAGCATCGATGGGGTTGACGAAATGCAGTTTGCCTGCTTTGTCTTCCGCCATCAATATCATGCCATTGCTTTCAATGCCACGCATTTTGCGGGGCGCCAGGTTAGCTACCACCACCACCTGTTTACCGGTGATGTTTTCGGGCTGAAAATGTTCAGCGATACCCGAAACAATGGTACGGGTTTCAAAACCCAGGTCAACCTGCAGCTTTAACAGCTTGTCGGCCTTTGGCACTTTTTCAGCAGCCACAATGGTGCCTACCCGAAGATCGAGTTTGGCAAAATCATCGTACACGATCTGTTCTTTCAACGCATCAGGTTGTGCATCGGCTGCTTTTGCTGCTTCTGTTTTTGTATCGGCAGGTTGCGCTGGTTTAACCAGTCCGGCTTTTAATTTGGTGACCTGTGCTTCTATCTCTGCATCTTCTATTTTGCGGAACAGTAATTCCGGTGCCCGTAAGCTATAACCCACACTCAGCAATTTTGTTTTACCGGCGTTCTCCCAATCCAGCATTTTTTCCACCACCTTCATCAGGTGCAGCATTTTTTTAGCGGTAGCTGGCAAAAATGGGTTGATCATGATCGCCAGGTTGGCGGTCAGTTGCAAACAAATATGCAAACAGTTATCGATCAGTTTTTGTACTGCCGGGTCCGCTTCCAGGCGTTTGGCAACAATCCAGGGTTCTTTTTCCTGCATGTATTTGTTGCCTTTTCTGGCCAGGTCAATAACCTCAAACAGGGCATCACGGAATTTGAAATTCTCAATGCTTTCTTCCACCCTGTTTTTAGCAGCCTCAAACTCTGCCAACATGTTTTTGTCGGTATCGTCCATTACATCTGCGTGCAATGGTGGCACTTTGCCGCCACACAATTTGTGCATCAGTACAAAGGCCCGGTTCACAAAGTTGCCGAAGATGCTTACCAGTTCACTGTTATTGCGGTCCTGAAAATCTTTCCAGGTAAAATCGTTGTCCTTGGTTTCCGGTGCATTGCTGCAAAGCACATACCGCAGCACATCTTCACAACCAGGGAAATCTTTTATGTATTCATGCACCCAAACCGCCCAGTTGCGGCTGGTGCTTACTTTATCGCCTTCAATGTTCAGGAATTCATTGGCAGGCACATTTTCGGGCAGTACAAATCCACCATGCGCTTGTAACATCGCCGGGAAAATGATACAGTGGAAAACGATATTATCTTTTCCAATAAAGTGAACCAGTTTGGTGTCTTCCTTGCACCAGTAGTCGGCCCATGTTTCGGTTAATTCCTTGGTGGCGGAAATATACCCGATGGGCGCATCGAACCACACGTATAGTACTTTGCCTTCGGCATCGGGCAGGGGAACTTTTACGCCCCAGCTGCTGTCGCGCGTCATGGCGCGGCTTTGCAGGCCACTGTCGAGCCAGCTTTTACACTGACCATATACGTTGTTCTTCCATTCGGTATGTCCTTCCAGGATCCAGCCCTTCAGCCATTCCTCATAGTTTTGCAGGGGAAAGTACCAGTGTTTGGTTTTCCGTTTTACCGGTACGGCATCACTGAGGGTGCTGCGGGGATGAATCAATTGTTCAGGACTTAATGAAGAACCGCAACGTTCGCACTGGTCGCCATACGCATTGGGATTGGCGCAAATGGGACAGGTGCCGGTAATATAGCGGTCGGCCAGGAACGTATTGGTTTTTTCATCATAAAATTGTTCGGTCTCTTTTTCCTCGAACAACCCGTCGTCGTACAGCTTTTTGAAAAAGGCAGCTGCCGTTTCGTGGTGAACCTGGTTGCTGGTGCGGGAATAGATATCGAAAGAAATGCCCATTTGTTCAAAACTTTCCTTGATCAGGGCATGGTATTTATCTACAATCTGTTGCGGACTAACGCCTTCTTTCATGGCGCGAATGGTAATGGGAACCCCATGTTCATCACTGCCACCAATGAATTTGATATCTCTTTTCTGCGCCCGTTGGTAACGCACGTAAATATCAGCCGGTAAATAGCAGCCTGCGAGGTGACCGATATGCACCGGACCATTGGCGTACGGCAGGGCCGCTGTGACTAAATAGCGCTTAAAATTGCTCATTTTGGTAATCGTCTTTAGTATTTCTGATCGTCGTCCCTTGCATCGCACACTTGTACTGCATATCGCTATGCAGCCAGGCGGGCGAAGGGTGGATTGCAAAAATAACTATAATCGGGGAGGGGATGAAATCGAAGGCAATTCTTAGTTTAAGGTTTAAAGTTCAAATGACGAAGCGAAAGATTGAAAAGGTTGGGAAAAAGAAGATTTACCATGATAAAAGACCGATGGCCACCCAAACCGCAATGAAAAAAGCCACAAACATCACTTCATTATTGATCTCCGAGCCGCGTTTTTTGCGAACGAGCAACTGAAATAAGATCCAGCCTACAAAAGCAATGGCCATTAATAAGGCTATAACAATGCGTGCTGCCATGTAACAAATATAACTTTTTGTAAGGAGGCTAATAACAACTTTGGAGTATATTTAAAAATCATATTCAGTACATGAACCGTAAGCATTTTTTATCCTCGTTCCTGGTAGCCGGTTTGCCCTTGCCCGGTTGGTCTGCGTGGCGAAGCGATGGGGAGAACGACGCCCCGGCGGCCATTTTACCCCGTTATTTAAAACCCGGCGATACCATTGGCATTACCTGTCCTGCCGGTTTCATCACCCTGCCCGAAATACAACCTGCCATGTTGCAAATGATAGAGTGGGGGTTCAATATCAAGGTAGGGGATACCGTAGGGAAAAAGGATTTTACTTTCGGGGGAACCGATGAAGAACGGGCGGGCGATTTTCAGCAAATGCTCGACGATCCCAAAGTAAAAGCCATTATGTGTGCCCGTGGGGGCTATGGTTTTGTTCGCATCATCGATAAATTGAATTTCTCCAAACTGGTTACCCAACCCAAGTGGATCATCGGTTTTAGCGACATTACCGTATTGCACTGCCACCTGAACCGGAATTATGGCATTGCCTCCATTCACTCCAAAATGTGCAACAGTTTTCCCGACGACTGGAATAAAGCGGAACCCATTCAAATTGAGACCATCCTGTCTATAAAACAGGCCCTAAC
The DNA here is from genome assembly GCA_021154515.1 of Niastella sp. Classification (GTDB taxonomy): domain Bacteria; phylum Bacteroidota; class Bacteroidia; order Chitinophagales; family Chitinophagaceae; genus Niastella. Next base: position 17,009 of record JAJKIL010000216.1, read on the forward strand.
CGGGCAAAAAATGAAGTATACCGTGCCGGTAAATCCGTTGAATAAACCCGGTAAGGCCGAAGGCGCATTGATCGGCGGTAACCTGAAACTCATTGAAACGCTGGCTGGCACCAAATCTGACCTGCGCACCACCAATAAGATCCTGTTTGTAGAAGATACCGGAGAATACCTGTACAGCATCGATCGCATGTTCTGGAACCTGAAACGCACCGGGAAGCTGGAAAAACTGGCCGGACTGATCGTGGGCGGGTTCAAGATAAAACCCGACGATCCGGGGGAGGAGTTTGGGCGTACCATCCAGGATATTGTGCTGGAAAAAGTGAAGGAATACCATTTCCCCGTGTGTTTCGACTTCCCCGTTGGTCACCAGCGAAACAATTATGCGTTAAAATGCGGGGTAAAACACCGGCTCTCCGTTTCTAACGAAGATGTAATACTGCAGGAAATTTAAGGGTAAAATGGTTTGCTTATTTTTGCGCATTCGTAATAATTACAACAATGGTAAAAGTTCCTCCTTATTTACAGCCAGGTGATACAATAGCATTGGTATGTCCTTCAGGGTATATGGCCATCGAAAAAGCGCAAACCTGTATAGATGTATTAAAAGAATGGGGCTATAAAGTAAAAATAGGCACTACCGTTGGCAGCCATTCCATCAATTACTTCTCCGGCACCGACGAGGAACGCCTGATAAATTTTCAACAGATCCTCGACGATGATACCGTGAATGCAGTATTGTGCGCCCGTGGGGGATATGGGTTAAGCCGCATTATCGATCACATCAGTTTCAGGAAGTTTAAGAAACAGCCTAAATGGGTGATCGGGTTTAGTGATATAACGGTACTGCATTCCCACATCTATTCCAATTATGGCATTGCTACCATGCACGCACCAATGGCCGCTGCTTTTAACGATGGCGGTTACAGGAATGAGTATGTGCAATCGCTGAAAAACGTAATGGAAGGGAAAAGTATAAAGTATGAAGTGCCCGGTCATGAATTTAACAGAAAAGGTGAGGGAGTAGGCGAACTGGTGGGTGGTAACCTGGCGATGCTGGCGCATATGGTAGGCACCCCTTCCGATATAAAAACAAAAGGACGAATATTGTTCCTCGAAGATGTGGGCGAATACCTGTACAATATCGATCGCATGATGCACCAGTTAAAACGCAGCGGCAAGCTGGACAAACTGGCCGGACTGATCGTCGGCGGTTTTAGCGATACAAAAGATACCGAGCGGCCGTTTGGGCAAAATGTATATGAGATCATTCGCGATATAGTGAAGGAATATGATTATCCCGTTTGCTTTGGTTTTCCTGTAAGTCATGAAAAAGAGAACTATGCGCTGAAAGTGGGTGTTGGCTATAAATTGAAAGTGGGGAAATCGAAGGTTATGTTGATTGGTTGAGTTGACGGGTTAACCAGTTAACCAGTTGACCAGTTAACCAGGAAAAAGGAAGTTGAGGGTTGATAAGGTTGATAAAGTTGATAATGGGATGAGATATGAAAGAGGTGAGAAATGAAAATAGTGGGAATATTACATCTTCGCGAGCCATCTCTGCCTTCTGCCCTCTGCCTTTTGCCGTTTCATGTTTTTACCATTTACCCGTATGAACCTACCCGAACACTTATTACTGTGGGACAAGATCCAACGCTTTGCGTTTGACGACCCAAACGCTACTATTACCTTTTCGAAAAAGCTGGCCGATCAGCAAAGATGGTCGGCCTTGTATACCCAACGGGTTATTGAAGAATACCGCCGATTTATTTTTTTGTGTTGTATTTCACCCAATGGCGCATCGCCATCCAAGGCAGTAGATGAAGCCTGGCACCTGCATCTCACCTATACACAATCTTACTGGAATGCATTCTGCAAAAATACCCTTGGTAAGGATATTCATCATTATCCATCCAGCGGTGGTGAGCAGGAAGATCATAAACATACCAACTGGTATGCAGAAACGCTTGACTTATATGCAGCTGTTTTTTACTCCCCGCCACCGGCCGATATCTGGCCACCCCCGGTAAAACAGGAGCAGGCACGGGTGCCTGCGCAGTCAATATTAATGCCGGAAGAACCGTATAAAATGGGAACGGGGATGATAATGAGAGCTGTAATACTACTATTATTCCCTTTTGCATTCAATTACTTTATCACCGGAATAGTATTTCCCTTCTACTTAAATGGACCCCAATTCTTATTGTTTTATGCTATGCTTGTAGCGGCTGCGCTGTTGGTACACTACCTGATGCGGCAGGACAGATTACAGTTTATGAAAAAAACGATAGATGCGGTACCCCTGGATGATCTCAATATATTTCAATTAACGCATTTCGTATATGGAAAGGAAAGGGCTTTACAAACTGGCCTGGTAGACCTGTACAGAAGAGAACTGATATCGATAGAGGAGCGGAAAATTATAGGTCATCAAAACAAATACCGGGCGACTGAAAAGGAAGAGAATCCGCTTATTCCGGCCCTGTTAGTCAGTTCTGATGAAAGTTGGGCTTATTATACAGATATCGAGACCTGGTATAGGCAACAGCCGTTTGTACATCCGGCCATTGAAAAAATATTCAGGCTCAGTGAAGAAAATGAACCCAGAAGAAAAAGATACCTGGTAATAGGGATGGTTTTATTCATTGGGCTGGCGCGTATACTACAGGGATGGAACAATGACCGGCCTGTTACTTTTCTTTTTATAGAAGTAATAGCTTTAGTATTAGGAGCGGGGTTGTTAAGCTATGAGTTTTCAACAAAGACATATGCTTATGTAAAACTAAAAGCATTGTTGTTGGATAAAGCAGGCAGTAAACGATTGCATCCTGATCCCGTGGTTAATGATTTTGCAATAAACGGTAAACAGGTGTTGGGTTGGCTACCGGCAACGATCATGCTGGAATCGATGATCGTTCTTTTTCCTGTAGAACCTCAGACTGTTACCAGTCGTGATAGTAGTAGCAGTAGAAATGACAGCAGTTGTGGTAGTAGCGGCAGTAGTTGCGGTGGCAGCAGCGGCGGTAGTGGCGGCGGCTGTGGTGGTTGCAGCAGCAGTAATTGAATCTGTCCGCTTTGTTTGGTTCCACGCTGCGTTTCACGCACCGATTATACCGTTCTACGTGTTTCACGCGGCTTAATAATTTGGTAACATAGCATTCCTTGCACGTTTGACAAACTCCGTTATACCTTTGTATAACCAAAGACAATAGCATGAGATCCGACGAACGAGGGGCTTTGGGGTACAAGTCAACAATTAGGAATCCGATCATTGCGATCGTTGTTGTAATTCTCCTGGTCCCGCTAATAACAAGCACCGTTTACTACAAAGTTTTATCTCCTTTTTCCCTTCCCGATCTTTCTTTTGCCCTTTTCTTTCTTTTACTCGCCATTAGTTGTATGCTCTCTTATTTATTACTGAAATTTGAAAAAAGCCTGGCGCTCCAGCCATTATTAAAAGCTGCCTTTCCAGTAAATGCCACCATCTTTCAACTCGCTTATTTTTCGCTTAATTTATATTTTTTAACCAAAGACAAGTATATGAAAATTGAAGAACACAGGGGCCTTTGGAGTAAGATCCAACAATTTCCCCTTGATGACCCAAATGCAGCCATTACCTTCTCGCACAAATTGGCTGCCACGCAAAACTGGTCGCCCGACTTTACTGCACGGGTTGTTGAGGAATACCGGAAATTTCTCTTCTTATGTTGTATCTCTCCAAATGGCGCATCACCCTCACAGACTGTAGACGAAGTCTGGCACCTGCACCTCACTTACACAAAATCGTATTGGACCGATTTGTGTAAGAATACACTCCGTATAAACATTCACCACAACCCATCCCAGGGAGGGGATGAAGAAGACCACAAACACCGTGAGTGGTATGCCGAAACCCTGCTATTGTACGAGTCGGTTTTTGGCACACCACCGCCGGACGACATCTGGCCACCGCCGAAAATGGAATTGCCAATACCAGAACCGGCCTGGCATCTCCGAAATGAAATGATTGTTCTTTTTGTAATTCTGTTATCGCTCCCGCTCATTATTAGTGCCATCCGGCACGACGTTTTATTTCCCTTCGCACTCCCAGGTCCGCAATTTTTAGTTTTCTTCCCACTACTGGCACTAAGTTGTATAATTTGCCACACCATTCTTCAGTACGACAGAAACCGGCCTTTACAACAACTGGTAGTTGAACACTTTCCCACAGATGCTACTATTTTTCAAACAGCACTATTATATTATGGAAAGCATCGGTCTGTACAAACAGGTATTGTAGACCTGATACGCAGGAATTTACTCAGTGTTTCTTCGGACGAAGTTTTCACGCTTCACAAAAACCGGTATCAAAAACTGGTAAACGAACAGAACCCGTTAATAGCAGGTTTTCTGAACGAAGAACGCGAAACGGTAGAGTATAGCACCATAGCGAGTGTGTGGTACAGAGAAGAATATATACGGCATCCGGCTTTGCAAAAGTTGCGTTCGCTGGCGCAGTGTAAAGAATCTTTCCTGAAAAAGTACAACCTGCTACTTATTCCTTTTGCAGTATGCATTATCAGGTTCTTCCAGGGAATGTATAACAGTAAACCGGTAACCTATCTTTTCGGTGAAATGCTCGCCCTGGTGGCAGTAACAGTGTTGGTACAAGTGACCACATCGAGGTATGCAATAGTATTAAGCAAAATAAAAGAACTTATACATGATCCCTTCGGGGCAGTTTTGCGATATGATGATGAAGTGGTTCTCTCGTATGCCCGGGGTAAGAATTCAATTGAAGTTTTTGCTGAAGGACTCTTGCTGGTAACCATCTTCACTCCCTGGGCCAGCCTCGATCATAATAACCCATTACCTAAACCCGGCGATGGCGGCGGGGGCTGCGGCAGCAGTTGTGGTGGCGGATGCGGTGGTGGTTGTGGGGGCTGTGGAAGTTAGTATGATCTTAGTTTTATGTTCAAAGTGTATAGTTCAAAGTTTTAGTGTTTTTAAAAGATGCCAGAGACCCACGGTTTCTGGTTTGTTGTTTATATACCCGACATAAAAAAAGGTGCGCTCCGCCATGATGGAACACACCCGTTATTCGTCAACTATTCCAAACTATAATTTTCTCCTGTGCTGTTGTTGAAAGATTAGATTGCTTCCCTAAAGTTCTATATTTTTGTTGATAAGTCAAATTGATTGATATTATAGAACCATAGATAAAATCTATTATGACGTTTGTACAGTTGGAATATGTGGTAGCAGTAGACACCTACCGGCATTTTGCCACCGCCGCCGAGCATTGTTTTGTTACCCAGCCTACCTTAAGTATGCAGGTGCAAAAACTGGAAGAAGAACTGGGCGTAAAACTTTTCGATCGCAGTAAACAACCGGTTGTACCTACCGAAATAGGCGTGGAGATCGTTGAGCAGGCACGCCGCATCCTGTCGGAAAAGAACGTGATCAGCGAAATGGTTCAAGCCAAAAAAGGCATCCTGACCGGCGAACTGCGTATTGGCATTATTCCCACCCTGGCTCCTTATTTACTTCCGCTATTCATACAAAGTTTCTACAAAAAGTATCCGCATATAAAACTGGTAGTGCAGGAACTGATGACCGAGTACATTGTTACCCGCCTGCGCGAAGGACGCATCGATGTAGGCATACTGGTAACGCCCTTACAGGAGAACGGTATCAAGGAACACGTGTTGTTTTATGAAGAGCTGCTGGCTTATGTTTCGCGCAAGAATACGGCCTATAAAAAAACATATGTACTGCCGCAGGACATTGACCCGGAGAAATTATGGTTGTTGGAAGAAGGTCATTGTTTCCGATCGCAGATTGTAAACCTGTGCGAATTACGCCGCGCCAGTGAAATGGGCACCCATTTCGAATATGAGGCCGGCAGTATTGAAACCCTGCGCCGGATGGTGGAATTGAATGATGGCATCACTATATTGCCCGAGCTCACCACGCTCGATATGTCGGCCCGTCAACTACAACTCATCAGGCATTTTAAAAAGCCCGCCCCCATGCGCGAGGTGAGCATTGTAGTGCACCGCGATTTTGTAAAAAAGCGCCTGATCGAAGCGCTGAAAGAAGAGATCATTAATGCGATCCCGGATAAAATAAAGTTGAATAAGGATCAAAACGTTGTTCCTATTTAGCAGGTGCCCGAAGCTTACTTCCTGCTTCGTTATCTAAGCAAAGAATCCATTATTTGTTTATAAACAGGAAAGTCAGGGATATCATTATGTTTTGCTCCATTAATCGTGATATACTTATCCGTAGGCTTCAAAAATGATATCAATTTTTTTGAATTACGAATGGGAATAGTATAATCATCGGTGCCATGGAATATCACCACCGGGTTGGTGATCTCCTTCAGGTACTGCCAGGTAGGTACTTTAAATTTGATCATATTGTTTAGCGGGTATACCGGTAACCAGGTTCCGATGAGGGAAGGAAAACTATAATACGGTGATTCCAGGATCAATGTTTTGCAGTCGCGCAAGGTAGCCAGCTGGGCGGCAATGCCAGTGCCCATTGATTTTCCGTAAATGACGATGCTGTCTTTCGCAAACCTTGCCCGTGCCAGTTTGTAAAACACCAGCGCCCAATCGTACAACTGCTTTTCGGTGAATTCGCCGGTGCTTTTGCCAAAACCGGGATAGTCGATCATCCATACCTCATAGCCCCGGCTGGTAAAATCGGGCGCCGCCTTCGCATAATGGGTAATGTTTTCTTTATTGCCATGAAAATACAACACCACGCCTTTAGGTTGCGGTTGATTGGCCGTAAACTGAATGATGTTGATGTTCGATTTCCGCGTGTAAGGCAGGTTCACTTCCTTGAACGGATAGGGAAAGCTGTATTGCGACTGCCGGGTTATTTCCTGCGGATGGAACAGTATTTTATCCTGTCCGTAATAAATGACAATCCCAATAATACAATATATGAGAATGAATAATTTAAGCCAGCGAAAGAGGATCTTCTTTTTCATAACAGGGTTGCAAGGTAACACGTCCTGAGCGAAGTCGGGGATCAATATTTCAGGATGTCCCTGATAAAATTGTGGTATTCGGGAAAGGAGGGCAGGTTGTTATGGCGGCCGCCAACGATCCTGATGAGTGTTATCTTATGGGGATTGATGGCCTGCAATTTTTCACTGTGCCTGATGGGGATCAGCCGGTCGCGGGTGCCATGAATAATGTAAGTATGGCAGTTTACATGGCGGATCCATTTATCGGTGCGCAGCTGGTACCGTAAAACCCAGTTTACGGGCAAGATGGGCAGGAACCGTTTTACCACAATGCGGAAATTATAATACGGTGAATCAAGAATGAGGTAGCGTGGTTTGTTGTCTGAAGCGATCTTGGCGGCAAAGCCACTGCCAATGCTGCGGCCATAAACAATAATGTGGTGTTCGGGATACTTTCCTATTAAAGTATTATAAACAAACTGCATATCGTCCAGCATGTCCTTTTCACTGCGTTTGCCGGTGCTTTTGCCAAAACCCCGGTAATCAACCAGCACCACATCGTAATCGTACCGGTAAAAATCACGGGCATACTTAGCCCAGCCTTTTATACTGCGGGTATTGCCATGAAAATACAGGATCAGTCCCTTTGGATCGGGGCGGTAAAAGTGCAGGCCATTGATGCGCACGCCCGGCGACACATCGAAATTTAATTCATTGAACGGCACATCGTACCGGAACTGAAAATCGGCTGGTAATTTTTCGGGTTTGAATATAAACCGGTCCTGGATGAAATAAGCTACTATGCTCAATAGCAGCAGACCTCCAATAATATAGTAAACGAACGTAGGCAATTGTTATGGTTACAGCATACAAGTTACTGTTTTTCATCTTTGCCCTTTACTTTGCCCGCCGTCCGCGTGCCGCTGAAGCTTTAGCGGAGGCGCAAGCTTTAGCGTAGGCGGGCCTTCTCTTACAAGCTTTCTTCCCCACCATGATAAACCCGTTTCAGGCTCAGGTTGGGTACCGGCGCCACAATAAGCGGGAATTTTTCGATGGTCACATTGCTCACGTCCAGACCAAAACCGCGTTCTTCCGACAAACTGTATTCCTTCACCATGAAGTACAACCGCATGATCATTTTCTCGAAGAAGGGGAGTTCGATATCCTGGCTCAGGTATTTTTCCATTACAATAAACTGAAAGTCGCCCACCACATTGTTCCGTTCCAGGCTTTCGTACCGGCTGGTAATATTCACCTCTTTATTGGCTACCAGGTCGGCCACCACTTTACGGAACATGAG
>JAJKIL010000217.1 GCA_021154515.1 Niastella sp.
AAAACAAAAGTGTATCAGGCTTCTACTTCTGAGTTGTATGGCCTGGTGCAGGAAGTGCCCCAGTCGGAAAGAACGCCATTCTATCCCCGCTCACCATATGCAGTTGCAAAAATGTATGCTTACTGGATCACGGTAAACTACCGCGAGGCATATAATATGTATGCAGTGAACGGTATTTTGTTCAACCACGAATCACCATTACGCGGTGAAACTTTTGTAACCAGAAAGATTACGCGTGGTGTGGCAAAAATTGCCCTTGGATTACAGGACAAAATTTATCTCGGCAACCTGAACGCACAACGCGACTGGGGTCATGCCAAGGATTATGTGGAAGCTATGTGGTTGATCTTACAACAGGAAAAACCTGAGGATTATGTAATTGCCACTGGTGTAACTACCCCGGTACGGGATTTTGTACGGATGGCCTTTAAAGAGGTTGGCATTGAATTGGAATTCAAAGGCAAGGACGAAAATGAAGTGGGTATTGTGAAAGCCTGCAATAACCCCGAATTCAAGCTGGAGATCGGCAAAGAAGTGATAGCTGTAGATAAAAGATATTATCGTCCTACTGAGGTTGACCTGTTGATCGGCGACCCCACCAAGGCGCAAACTCAATTGGGCTGGAAACCTAAATATGATTTGCCTGCATTGGTGAAGGAAATGGTGGCTAATGATGTGGACTTGTTCAAAAAAGAGAAATTATTGCAACAATCTGGTTATTACGTACGTAATCAGTTTGAATAGGATTTATTATAAGATTTAATTTTAACATTCATCATAGATATTACCGTGAATAAAACAGACAAAATTTACGTAGCCGGTCATCGGGGTATGGTAGGCTCTGCGCTTGTTCGGAAGTTGAAAAAGGAAGGATTTGAAAATTTAGTACTGCGTACATCGGCTGAGCTCGACCTGCGTAACCAGCAGGCCGTGCAGGAGTTTATGGACCAGGAGAAGCCGGATTACGTTTTTGTCGCCGCTGCCAAAGTGGGTGGCATTCTGGCCAATAATACCTATCGCGCCGATTTTATTTACGATAATATTATGATGCAATCGAACATCATTCACGAATCCTGGGTGAATGGTGTTAAAAAGCTCATGTTCCTGGGGTCATCCTGTATTTATCCCAAACTGGCGCCGCAACCCCTGAAAGAAGATTACCTGTTAACAGGGTTGCTGGAGGAAACAAATGAGCCTTATGCCATTGCTAAAATTGCAGGTATAAAAATGTGCGATGCCTATCGCGCTCAATATGGTTGTAATTTCATTTCGGTAATGCCTACCAATTTGTACGGCCCCAACGATAATTACAGCCTCGAAACTTCGCATGTATTGCCAGCATTAATAAGAAAGATCCACGAGGCAAAAATGAATAATGCGCCATCTGTGGTAATGTGGGGAACCGGTACGCCTAAACGCGAGTTTCTGCATGCCGACGACCTGGCCGATGCCTGTTTCTTTCTGATGCAAACATACAATGAGCCAGGCCTGGTAAATGTTGGGGTTGGCGATGATATTGCTATAAAAGACCTTGCGTTACTGATTAAGAATGTGATAGGTTACAACGGTGATATTGAACATGACCTGAGCAAACCAGATGGCACGCCACGCAAACTGATGGATGTTCAAAAATTGAACGGCCTGGGCTGGAAAGCAAAAATTGGTTTACAGGAAGGACTTGAACGCGTGTACAAAGAATTTTCGCAACTATACGCTGCCGGAGTGTAGATTTGTTGCTGTATCAATATAATAAGGGGAGTCTTGCATGTTTTCTATTTTTAATAAGAAGCCAAAGATCCGGCTTGATCTGAGCGGAGTGGGTACTGATATGCATTCGCATTTATTACCCGGTATCGACGATGGATCGCCTGATGCAGAAACCTCTCTGCAGCTGATTGCCGGTTTGCAAGACCTGGGCTACCGGAAATTTATTACCACTCCACATATTTTGTGGGATATGTATAAAAATGATGCAGTGTCTATTGGCGCCGCGCACCGCGAGCTACAACAGGCACTGCAACAGAATAATTCGAGTGTTCCAATAAAAGCGGCTGCAGAATACTTTCTCGATGAACATTTTGATGAATTACTGGAAACCAATACACCCTTATTGACCATCCACGAAAACTGGGTGTTGGTTGAATTCTCTTTTGTTACCACTCCTCTGAATTTTAAAGACAAGCTGTTCAACATGCAAATGAAAGGATACCAACCGATCCTTGCGCATCCTGAACGGTATTTGTATTTTATGAGTGACAAAAAATGGTACGATGAACTGAAAGACGCAGGGTGTTACTTTCAGTTGAATATTTTGTCGCTCGCCGGGTATTATGGCAAAGCTTCGCTTCAGCTGGCCCAATACCTGTTGAATAAACGATATATAAACCTGCTGGGCACCGACTGTCATCACTTCCGGCACCTCGATACGCTACGGTCTGCCAATAACATTATGGAGCCGGTTCTATCCCTCCTCGATAGCGGCCAGTTGTTAAATCCCACCTTGTAAGTATTTTCTTCCCAATTGTTTAAACAATTTGTCAATGCCCTTTGTAGTTAACTGTATATGAACGCGTTTACCATAAAGGACCTGGAAAATCTTTCTGGTATTAAAGCCCATACAATTCGAATATGGGAACAGCGCTATTCCTTTTTACGCCCGCAACGTACTACTACCAACATTCGCTATTACACCAATGAAGAATTAAAAATTGTTCTGAACATCGCCCTGCTGAATAAATATGGGTATAAAATTTCCCATATAGACAAAATGAGTGCAGAAGAGGTACGGGAGAAAATTGTATCACTTTCGCATGCGGAAGCGCTGCAGGAACGGCTGGTGAATGACCTGCTGCAATATATGATCGATCTTGACCTGGAAAAATTCGAAGACCTGCTGGATAACTACATTCAGGCCAAGGGGATCGACAAGGTCATTAGTTTCCTTATTTTTCCGTTTCTTGACAAAATAGGCATTTTGTGGCAGGCCAGCCAATTACATCCAGCTCAGGAACATATAGTTACCAATATCATTCGCCAAAAGCTGATCGTTGGTATTGAATGCGTGGTGTCGCATATAGCGGTTAATAAAAAAGTGATCCTTTTTTTACCTGAAGGCGAGTACCACGAGCTGGGTTTGTTGTACACCTACTACCTGCTTAAAAGCCGGGGTGTGCAGGTAATATACCTCGGCGCTAATGTGCCTTTTCATGATCTGGAATTCATAACCTCCTATAAACAACCCGATTACCTGTATACTCACCTCACCTGTATTGCCGGCAATTTTAATTTTGAGAAGTTCCTCAGCAAGATCCATCAACACGCTCCACAGGTTCAGATAATTGTTTCTGGTCAGCTTACCAATTGCAATATGAAAAAATTACCCGCCGGTGTTCTCCTAAAACGTTCATTATCAGAAGTTCTTGAGTTTATTGCGGCACTTTAAGCAGCTTTTAATCATCCCTTTTTCATTTTCTTAACAAATATTTTAGCCTATTAACCGTCAATCTATATAGGGGTAGGATTTTTCTGTATTGTCATATTTCTGCAATACATGGCTGGTTTGATTATTTATAGAATTATTAAGCACCCTGGATTTTTTCAGTAAGCGAATTCTGTTTAAATTTGTGATGTAATTATTTAAACACTTTTTTTATGTCGACGGTTGAATTTAATCAAATGCTGGTGAACAATGCAGAGTTTTTGAAGCCGTTTGCAATAACGTTAACGAGAGACTCTGAGGCTGCGAAAGACCTGTTTCAGGAAACGCTGTTTCGTGCATTGTCCAACAAGGATAAGTATAGTGTAGGCACAAATATCAAGGCGTGGCTGTATACTATCATGCGCAATATCTTTATTAACAATTACCGGAGAAAAGTTAAACAGAATACTATTTTTGATAGTACTCCTAATGATTTTCTGATTAACCAGACTCAAAGCGTTGTTGCTAATAATGCTGAATCAAATTTGCGGTTAAAGGATATTCAGGAAGCTATCCATAACCTGCCACAGATATTCAGAAACCCATTTCTGTTGTATTTCGATGGTTTTAAATACCATGAAATTGCAGATATGCTGAGCGAACCACTGGGTACCATTAAAAGCCGGATTCACTTTGCCCGTAAACTGTTGAAAACGCAGATAGAACGGCATTAAGTGAACTGCTTTTAGAGTAACCAGGGTAGTAGGGGTTATCCTGTATCTATCGAATATCCGGTGCCTTAAGTTGTGTGTCATTTACCTTCCTTATTTAGTATTGAATTTCTTTTATTCAATAAGCAGGCTTTTTCTGTGCCTTCGGGCATGGTAACACCATGATTATTTAGCAACTTTGTGGAATGAGTAAAGTAACTGACGTAATATTGGTAAATGAACAGGATGAGCCCATTGGTGTAATGGAAAAAATGGAGGCTCATCGCAAAGCCGTATTACATCGGGCTTTTAGCGTTTTTATTTTCAATAGTAAAGGCGAAATGTTATTACAGCAGCGCGCCATAAGTAAGTACCACAGCGGTGGTTTATGGACGAATACCTGCTGCAGTCACCCGACCCCTGGGGAAGATACTTTACAGGCAGCCACCCGCCGGTTAAATGAAGAAATGGGTTTCACCACCTTACTTGAAAAGGTTTTCGATTTTGTATACCTGGCCGAATTTGAACATGGGTTAACAGAACACGAGTTCGACCATGCTTTTGTTGGCATGTACGAAGGCAGGATAGCGCCCGACCCAATGGAAGTAAAGGACTATTGTTTTAAAAGCCTTGAAGAGATAGCAGCTACCTTACAATCGCACCCGCAGAAATACACGGCCTGGTTCAATATTGCATTTCCTAAGGTTCAGGAGTGGGCGGCAGAAAACCTGTTGAAGAAGGTAGTGTAAATATCACCCTTTCGCATCAACGTTACAACAACTTACATAGTAAAGGAACACCCTTATTGGGTTGTAAACATATTGAGGATTTTAACGAATTGAAGCAGGACATACTATGATCCTGCTTTTTTGTTGGGTATTTTCGATTTGTAAAAGATCCAATAACTATCGAAGCAGGCCCCGTTTTTAAAACGGTATCTTATGAACAAAAGTTTACCCAGGACCTGTAAGAGGTTATACGTCAATATCTATGAAGAACCAATAAGAACAGCCTTACAGGTGAGCAAAATTACCTGGATCCCTCGTTTACCGGGGGATTTTTTTTTCACCATATGTTCCTTCGGCTATTACTGCTTTAAAAGCATATAAGCAGGAATATCCAATGCTTCGGCTAATTGAGCCAGTGTATTAAGTGTAACATTCACCTCGCCATTCTCCATTCTGCTTATTTCGGCATTGTCAATATTACAAAGCGCGTATAAATCGCGCTGGCTCAAGCCCTTTTCATTTCTGAAGTGGCGCAGATTTGCGCCGAATGCTTTCAATATCTGGTGGTTAGCAGCCAATGGTTATAGTATTAAGGGGTTAAGATGATAAATATTTTTAATTTTTCGGCTGGGGTATAGTACATCATATTAAAATAATTATTATCTTCGTTTAAGCATTATCAGGGGATTGCACGGTATGCCAGCCGGTTAGGGCTGTTTACCAATTTCAATGATATTCTTCACCATCAACCATTTTGTTATGCGGTCCCTGAATAAAAATCCTGATTGGCATAATCAACCACTCCGGCTAAATGAAGAAGAGTTAAAGAATCCCCGCTTAATTATCGATAATTTTTTTGAGTGTTATCATTTGCAGGAAGTCCGGCACACGTTGTGGAACTGGCTGGTAGAAATTGTAAGCAGTAGCCGCAGCATTTCCCAGGAAGGGCAACAACGAAACAATCATATTTACTTCTATGAAAAACTGGAAGCACTCGTAGAAGCTGCTTATTTAATTAATCAACGAACAGATTTATAAGTCCTTCTTAAAATAGGTTTTCACGGTTCTTTATGGAGGGCTTTTAGATGTATGTTTTAGGATGGGGGATTCCTGCACCTTTTAAGTACCAATCCGTACCCTATTTGTTTGTTACATCAAAGGTAAAATAGTAGCCGGGTAACCGGTACCTGGAAATCCGGTAACCAGGGGATTTATAGTCCGAAAGCCATTCTTTATTCAATTTCCTAATTAAGTCGCAGAATGGACCTTTCTTAATCAATTCAGTATTAGGAAAATAATTTTTGAAAATTATCTAATATTTTGCCCGTTTGTGCCAAACCAATCGTAATGAAGTAAATTTGCGGGCGCCCCAATCAAAGGAGAAGATTCATGAACAATTTGTTACAACAGTTGGCTAAGGACCTCGAAGGTGAATTGTATTTTGATAAAACAATGCGGGTTTTGTATGCCACTGATGCTTCGGCTTATCGCGAAATGCCCCTGGCTGTTGCCATACCGCGAAATGTAGATGACATCAGGAAACTTATCAACTTTGCTCATACCAATAAAACATCATTGATACCGCGTACGGCAGGCACCTCCCTGGCGGGACAGGTAGTGGGAAATGGCATTATCGTAGATGTTTCCAAAAACTTTACGCAGATACTGGAACTGAACGCCGCCGAAAAATGGGTACGCGTTCAACCCGGGGTTATCAGGGATGAGTTGAACCTGTTTCTGAAACCACATGGTTTGTACTTTGGCCCTGAAACTTCCACTGCCAATCGCGCCATGATCGGTGGCATGGTGGGCAATAACTCCTGTGGTTCCAACTCGGTAGTTTACCGCAGCACCCGCGAACATTTACTGGAAGTAAAAGCGATACTCAGCGATGGTTCCGAAGCGGTGTTTGCTGCCATGGACATCGAGGATTTTCATAAAAAATGTGAAGGCGCCACCCTGGAAGCCAATATTTATAAAACCATTCGCAGCCTGTTAAGCAGTTACGATAACCAGGTTGAGATAAGAAAGGAATTTCCAAAACAGAGCATCGAGCGCAGGAACACTGGGTATGCCATGGATGTGATGTTGGAGATGGCGCCGTTTACTGCCGGTGGACCCGAGTTTAATTTTTGCAGCCTCATCGCCGGTTCTGAAGGTACCCTGGCGTTCCTTACCGAAATAAAATTGAATGTAGTGCCATTGCCACCTAAAGAAACCGGGTTGCTTTGCGTACATTTTAATTCAATTGATGAATCGTTACGCGCCAATTTGATTGCGCTGAAATATAATCCACGCGCCAGTGAGTTGATAGACCATTACATTCTTGAATGTACCAAGGATAACATTGAGCAACGCAAAAACCGCTTCTTTGTACAGGGCGATCCCGGCGCTATCCTGGTGGTGGAATATGCCGGCGCTACCCGCGAGGAAATAACTGCCACCGCTCAAAAAGTGGAAGCAGAAATGCGGGCCGCCGGTTTGGGTTATCACTTCCCGCTGTTGTTTGGCGACGATACTAAAAAGATCTGGACTTTACGTAAAGCCGGCCTGGGCTTGTTGAGTAATTTACCGGGCGATGAAAAAGCCGTACCGGTAATTGAAGATACTGCCGTGGATGTAAACGACCTGCCAGCCTACATCCGCGACTTTAACGAGATCCTGAAGAAACACAACCTGTACTCGGTGCATTATGCGCATGCCGGTTCAGGTGAAATACATTTACGCCCCATCATTAATTTAAAAACGGAAGAAGGAAATGCGTTGTTCCGCATCATTGCGGAAGAGATTGCAACCCTGGTAAAAAAATATTCCGGTTCATTAAGTGGTGAACATGGCGATGGCCGTTTACGCGGTGAATTCATTCCGCAAATGGTGGGCGAAAAGAACTATCAATTACTGAAGCAGGTAAAATATACCTGGGACCCGGATAATATTTTCAACCCCAACAAGATTGTGGATACCCCATCCATGAACAGCATGTTGCGGTATACGCCGGGTCAAAAAACACCGGCGTTTAAAACGGTGTTCCGGTATCACAACCAGGATGTGTTGCAGCACGCTGAACAATGTAATGGTTCGGGCGACTGCCGTAAAACGCATTTATCGGGTGGAACCATGTGTCCTTCCTTTATGGCCACCCGCAATGAAAAAGACACTACCCGCGCCAGGGCCAACATCCTGCGCGAAATGCTTACACATTCCGACAAGGTCAATCGCTTCGATCATAAAGAGATCTATGAAGTAATGGACCTGTGTTTGAGTTGCAAAGGCTGTAAGTCTGAATGTCCTTCGAATGTAGATGTGGCTAAACTGAAAGCAGAGTTTTTGCAACAGTATTACGATGCCAATGGCGTGCCGATGCGTTCAAAGCTGATTGCCAATTTTTCGGCATCAGCAAAACTGGGCGCTCTTGCACCTGGGTTATACAACTTTGCTGTTACCAATCCGGTAATAGGCAAATGGATAAAACAGTTCTCAGGTTTTGCCGTAAAGCGCAGCATGCCCACCTTGTATAAAACCACCTTACTAAGCTGGTACAAAAAGAACAAGGCAGAGGGCAGAAGGCAGAAGGCAGAAAGAATACAGAAAAAGGTTTATTTGTTTTGTGACGAATTCACCAATTATAATGACACAGAAATAGGTATAAAGGCCATTCAATTGTTGGAAAAACTGGGTTATGAAGTAGTGATACCCCAGCATTTGGAAAGCGGCAGAACCTGGTTATCGAAAGGGTTGTTACGCAAAGCAAAAGAGATCGTCAATAAGAATATTGCGCTCCTTCACCCGGTAGTTACTGAAGAAACGCCGCTTATTGGTATTGAACCATCGGCTATTCTCACCTTCCGCGATGAGTACATTGACCTGGCTTCGGATGAACAACTGGAAGCGGCTCGTCAACTGTCAAAAAATGTATTCACGTTCGAAGAATTTATTGCCCGCGAAGTGGAGAAAGGCGCTATTCGCAAAGAACAATTCACTACTGAAAAGAAGGTGATCCAGTTACACGGACATTGTCAGCAAAAGGCCTTGTCATCAACCGCCCCATCGGTAAAAATGATGTCATTGCCGGAGAATTACACCGTGCAAACCATTCCATCAGGTTGTTGCGGTATGGCCGGTTCATTTGGCTTTGAAAAAGAACACTATGATCTGTCGATGAAGATAGGGGAGCTGGTATTGTTCCCAACGGTTCGTAAGCAACCCGAAGAAGTGATCATTGCAGCGCCCGGTACCAGCTGCCGCCATCAGGTATTAGATGGAACCGGTAAGCATGCTCTGCACCCGGTTGAGGTGTTGTTTAATGCGCTTAAATAAGTATTGAACTTTTTGAATATAAACCCCGTCCCGGCTCTGCCGGGATGGGGTTTTGTTTTTGAAAGCCTGTGGAAATAAGACTTTTCCTGTTAAAAACAGTTCTGTTCTATTAAGAAAAAGTCTTTTTTAGATAAAAAGGAAAGGGTTCTTATTGAAACAAGTATTACTCTACACGTATATAAATAAAAGTCTCATGAAAACAGAATCAATTCTCCTGAAAACAATATCAATTCTCAATTAAACAAAGCTTTTCGTTTCAAAAAAATGTTCTTCTTATTAGGTAAACATACTTTTTTTGTCAGGAGAAATTCTTTCTTCGACAGGAGTTGCTTTTTTTTCGTGAAAACAGCATTGGTTTTATTGAGAACGATAGCTGTTTTCGTGAAGAATTATTCCGTTTTGACTAATAAACAATTTCTTATAAAAATGCTCAAAGCATGCCGGTAAAATGGCCGCAGTTTTGATAGCTCAAAATCTGAGGGTTGAACCGAAACTGGTAACTGGCTTGCCGTTCGTGGTACAGATCTGTCGTTTGTCTAAGAATGCCCCGCATTTTGTTGATTATAAGGTAAATTAGGTAAGAATTCGGGGTATGAATTACAACAAAAGCAATGTCAGGTTACCTGTTTTATTTTGGCTGCTTTATTTTTTGTACGAGTGGCTGGGGCAGGCCTCATTGTCCAGTGAATACCGCCGTTACTTCATAAATGCCTGCGCCATTGTACCCATTACCGGCATGGCTACCTGGTTTACCATCCAGGTGCTGATAAAGAAATTTCTGCTAAAAAAAAGGGTTGTTGCTTTTCGCATCGGGTTTGTGATAGGCGTGGTGGCGTTCACCCTTGCCCGCCGGGCTTTTAATTACTTGTATACCTATCCTCATTATTGGCCGGAGGGATTGAAGACCACTTCTTACTGGTGGTTTCCCAAACTCCTGATAGAGGGCGTAAACATTTACCTGATTGTAGCCCTGTTTACCATGTTCTATTTTTTGCGGGCCTGGTACGAGCAACAACGGCTTGCCCAAGAACTACAGCGCGATAAAGCCATTGCACAACTGGAATTGTTAAAGAACCAGGTGCAACCCCATTTTATTTTTAATACGCTTAATAATATTTATTCGCTATCACTAAAGAACAGCCCCGGAACTTCAGACCTTATATATCGTTTATCATCCCTGTTGAGTTATATGCTGTACGATAGTCGGCAGGAATTCATTCCCGTAAGTAAGGAAATGGAATACATTCATAACTATATTGAACTGGAGAAGATACGGTATGGCGAACGCCTCGATGTAGCGGTGAATTGTTTTGATTCGGTTGACCAGTTCAC
>JAJKIL010000218.1 GCA_021154515.1 Niastella sp.
CCTGATGCATACATTTGAAATGCTGTTTTAAACTCGTCCAGCTTATAGGACGCTGAGATGTCCATTTTAAAATCCGGCGAAACGAGCAGCTCAATTAAGGACACTGTCATTTCCTGTTTTTCTTTGGCAGATAAACTTTCCAATAAGCCACGGATACCAAAACCACTGAAGGAAATATTCTTATACACGAATAAACTGTTATGCACCTGAACCGGTTCAGGGCTCAAAACTCCATACACGATCATCCTTCCGTTCACGCCTAAAGCCTGTGTCATTTGGGTACCGGTATCACCACCTACGGCATCTATTGCAGCAGCGGCGCCCTTTCCACCGGTTATTTGTTGTACCCGTTCAACGATCGATTCATTTGACGTATTGATCACCGCTGCAGCGCCTAACGCTTTCAACGCGGGCCCATATTCGCCGCTTCTGACAATGGATATGACCTGTACACCCCTGGAGCGTGCTATTTGCGTAATGAGGGATGATACGGAAGAATTGCCGGCCGATAACAATAACCAATCGCCGCCCTGCAGGCCAGCCCGGTGTAATAAACCCCAGGCTGTTGCAGGATTCAGCGCAAACTACACTGCTTTTTCTACTGGAAAATTTTCCGGCAGTACAGATAATTCATATTCCGGCACGATCACATATTCAGCCCACGCATTCTTGTATAAGAAAGCCACTAGCGTGCCTGGTGTAAGTTGAACATTACGGCCCACTTTTTCGATGATGCCTGCACCTTCAAGGCCCGCTATTTGCGGAAACTGTGGTTTGAAGCGATACTTGCCCCGGATAAAAAATATGTCTGCCGGATTGATAGAACTGCCCAGCCATTTTATCCGTACTTCGTTTTCGCCAGGTTCCGGGATAGCGGTTTGTTTTAATTGCAGTACATCCAATGCTTCGCCTTCCTGTTCAAAATATAATGCTTTCATACTAACTATTTCCTTTCTAATTAATGGTTCACCAGTTGTAAACCACCTTCACTGTAACGTTTACCTGTGTTCGGATAGCGATCAATAACGGCTTCGATATCGATAAGATCCTTTTTGCCAAGAACGAGATCTACAGCAGCAGCATTTTCTTCCAGGTATTTCCTTTTCTTGGTGCCTGGAATTGGAATAATATCATCGCCCTGCGCCAGAACCCATGCCAGCGCTAGTTGGGCCGGTGTGCAACCTTTTTGTTTGGCGAGATCTGCAAAATCGTTTACCAGCTGCTGGTTGTTTTGCCAGTGTTCATCATTAAAACGTGGAAGGGTTCTGCGAAAATCATCTTCAGCCAAATTACTATTATCCTGTACACTGGCGGTAACCAGGCCTCTTGCCAACGGACTATAAGGCACAAAGGTAATTCCGAGGTCACGAATGGTGTCAAGAATATCTTCTTCCACATCTCGCGTTAATAAGGAATATTCACTTTGCAGCGCTGTAATGGGATGCACTGCATGTGCCTTGCGAATAGAGCTGGCAGAAGCTTCAGATAAACCTAGGTAGCGCACTTTTCCTTCTTTTACCAACTGTGCCATGGCTCCAACCATATCTTCCACCGGCACATTGGGATCAATCCGATGCGCATAATATAAATCGATGGTATCTATCTTAAGCCGTTGCAGGCTTTTTTCAACGGCCGTTTTCAAATAAGCGGGTGAACCATCAAAATAAGAGTCATAATCGCTGAATCCTTCTACATTTCGTCTGAACCCAAATTTGGTAGCAATGAATACTTTATCCCGGTTCGGCCCCAGCACCTTCGAAATCAGTTCTTCATTGTGTCCCCAACCGTACATGTCTGCCGTATCCCAGAAATTGATACCCAACTCAAGAGCCCTATGCAGAGTAGCAATAGATTCTTCATCATTACGTGGACCATAGGCGAAACTCATGCCCATGCATCCCAATCCAATAGCCGATAATTGTACACCAGTGTTGCCTAATTTTCTGTACTTCATAAAATTCAATTTTTATAAAAACAAAATTAAATCAGGCACCCCCGTGGGGCTAATAGATTTCAAACCATTACTTATAATAATCAAACAACAACTAACGATCTAAAAGAAGAGGGGGTTTGGCTGGTTTGCTTCCGGAAAAAATTATTGAAATAGGAGGGGTACTCAAAACCCAGCGAATAAGCGATCTCTGATACATTCCAGTCTGTATGGTGCAACAGCGCTTTCGCTTCCTTGACAATCCGCTCAGAAATATGTTCTGTAGTGGTTTTGCCCGTGGCTTCTTTCACCGACCGGTTCAAATGATTTACATGTACCGACAGCCGGTTGGCAAAATCCGTGGGTGTTTTTAACTGCAGTACATGGTGGGGTGTATCGATGGGAAATTGACGCTCGAGCAATTCAAGGAAAAGGGAAGTAATGCGCGAAGATGCATTATGATGTTTGAAATAAGAATCGGCCGGTTGCATTTTCATCGCTTCGTGCAATATAAGGCTGGTGTAATTACGTAACAGATCGAATTTGTAAACGTATTCTGATTGAATTTCATTCAGCATTTTAATATACAGATCGCTGATAAACGTCACTTGGGCATCGCTGATGAAAAAAACGGGACTGCCACCGGGCCTGAACATGGGCAGTTCCTGCAGGCTGGTGGGCCGGCCATCCATCATAAAAAAGTTCTCGGTAAACAAACAGAAATAACCGTCCTGTTGCAGGGACTTTGCCTCCCAGGAATAAGGGATCTGCGGATTGGAAAACAGCAGGGCAGGCCTGTCTATTTCAATGCCCTTATCGGCGTAATACAGGGTGCCGGTACCGATGATCAGCGATATCTTGTAAAAATCGCGGCGGTTATAAGGCAGTACCCGGCTGCAATAATCACTTCTTGAATACACATTGAAATGCCCCTGGGCGGTATCGAGCGCCCTATGTTGAAGGGGCGGGTTCCTTTCATAGAATTCCTTCAGGCTTTCACTTTTCTTCATTTAGCAAAGTTATAAAAATCAAATAATGTGGCGAAGGGATATTGGCTGCACGCTTTGGCAAGCCTCTTGTTTCATGCTGCTTACTTTCGTCCACAATTGCACTTTGCTAACGTCTGTACGTCGTTGTAAATTTTGAGTTTGTTTGTCTTTTTGAGAAATCCTTTTGGCCTGTCAGACATCGAAATTCTTTTGTTTTGAACGTCAATGGTCCCAACATAATTGTTCTCAAAAGAGCTTACATAAAACTTTCCATCCTGAAAATATATGTCATTATACTCTTTATCATTTTCATTCTCTTTGCTCAAAATGGCTTTTCCTGTTGTTAGGTCAAAAATTGTTATTCCTGAAACGTCGCTATCCCACAGTGAAAAAAGGTACCTCTTGTCTGCTGAAATGGAATACGAACCGCCTTTTAATTCGACGAGTTTTCCGGTAGTGTCAATAAGCAAAGTTTTGCCTTCGTAGTCACCAAACTTTGAGATAATAAAATATGTCGCTAATGGTTGAGCAGAAGGAAGGAAAAGACCAGAACAGCCGCCTACTGGTTCAATCTCATAGAACTTCTGCTTTAGAACTTTGTGGTTCTTGCGAATTGTCAACCAGGAACGGCATAAAAAGCCGTTTGAACTTTCTTTAGATACCACCATGGTAGTGAAAATCTGAACTTTTCCAAAGTTTGTAGTGTCAGCTGTAAGAGTATATTTTGATGAGGGATAATCTATTCGTTTAAATGTAAATTGCTTCTGCTGTTGTGCAAAGCAGGTTGTTGAAAAAAGAAAAAGTTGGATTAAAATTGAGGTCTTCATATATGACATCTAACACACAAATTTATGTTATTACCCGCTGTTGTTTTTTGTCGGCCAGGCAGAAGTATTTTCATAACCAATTGGTTTATTTAATAGTAATTGGCAACGATGCAGAAGGTAAGCCATCGGCTGTTGCTGTTATTGTTACTGTGCCCGGCTTATTTTTAGCGCCGATAATTGCAAGGGCCAAACCATTAAATGCTTTACGATGATCTGCTTTGAACGATTCGTGGCTGGTTTGGCTTCCATTATCAACACCTGCCAGGTAGCTATCAGCCCCTGATAATTTGAATTTGACATCATTATCAGCATTAGGGACCATTATGCCATTCTTATCTACAATTTTAACAGTGATAAAAGAAAGATCATGATCGTTTGAACGTATGCTGCTCCTGTCGGCACTTAATTCTATCCTGGCTGGTGCACCTGCAGTTTTAACTTCGGTAGTCAACACAACTTTGCCATTTTTGCGCGATACGGCCTTTAAGGTACCGGGCTCATAGTTTACTTTCCAGGCAATATGCAGACTGTCGCCCTGTTTTGATTTTGTGCCTAATGATTTGCCGTTCAAAAACAGTTCAACTTCATCCGCATTACTGTAATAGGCCCAAACATCAACTACTTTACCAGCTTCCAAGTTCCAGTGCGGGAATAAGTGGAGCACGGTTTTATTGGTCCATTCGCCCTGGTACAAATAATAAACATCCTTGGGGAAGCCAGCCAGATCTACTATCCCGAAATATGAACTGCGGGATGGCCATTGGTAAGGCCATGGTTCGCCTAAATAATCAAACCCGGTCCAGATGAACTGACCTGATAGAAAAGCATATTTTTTATATATTTTCAATGTTTCCTCATGGGTAAAACCCCGGGGTGCCGAAATATTATCATAAGCGTTAACGGTATTGTCGGCATTCATGGGCCTTCTCACCCTTACTCCATTAACTACCGTGCCTCCGGGCCACCGTTGAATGGTATCGGGAGAAGTATTGTAAACGCCGCGACTTTCCAGCGCCGAAACAGTTTCGGTGCCAATGAATTTTTTACCGGGGTAGTCCTTCTGGAAAGCGGCCAGTTCCCTATTATGGTAATTGTAACCTACCAGGTCAACAGCGCCAGATTCAACAATTTTATTGCCGGGGCCGGGTTCGCTATTGGCTGTAGTGATTGGCCTTGTGGTATCCAATTCGTGGATAATACCGGCAAGCTCGCGGGCTATACGTGTGGCGCTGGTATCTCTTTGCTCGGGTATTTCATTACCAATACTCCATATGATCACCGAAGGGTGGTTCCTGTCGCGCAGTACCTGATCTGTCAAGTCGCGTTTGTGCCATTCATTAAAGAATAGATGAGAGTCAAACTGAGGCCTTTTATGAATCTGCCATACGTCAAATGCTTCGTCCATGATAATAAAGCCCATGCGGTCCGCAAGATCTAAAAACTGCGGAGCGGGTGGGTTGTGCGAGGTGCGTATAGCATTTACGCCAAATTCCTTTAATATTTTGAACTGCCTTTCCAGTGCGTGCACGTTAAATGCTGTGCCCAGAGCGCCCAGATCATGGTGCTCGCAAACGCCATTTATTTTCATGGAAACACCGTTCAGGCTAAAGCCTTTATCTGCATCAAAATTAAAATAACGGATACCCAGCGGTGTTTCATACTGATCAACCACCACATTATTCACCAATATTTTAGTTTGTACTTTATACAGGAATGGTTTGTTAACCGACCATAGTACCGGGTTATTCACACCGAAGTTTTGGCTTATGGTAGTAACCGTATCCGTTAATGCAACGCCTGTAAGCGTTTTGCTCGCTACTACTTTACTATTGGCATAAATGCTGCTGACAACAGTGACAGGTTTAGTATTGCCTGCCGCATTTTTTATACTAACGCTCAGGTTAACATCGGCACGATTGGCACTTACATTTTGTGTGGTCACAAAAGTACCCCAATGGTCAACGGCAATCTTGTTAGTGCTTATCAGCCAAACATTGCGGTAAATGCCCGAACCGGAATACCAGCGAGAATTGGGCTGTAAAGAATTATCAACCTTTACAGCTATTACATTTTTACTGCCGTAATTTAAATACGGCGTAAGCTCATATCTGAAACTGATATAACCGTTTGGCCTATAACCTAAATGATGGCCGTTTACCCACACATCGCTTTTTTGATAAATGCCGTCAAAATCAATATAGATCAATTTGCCTTTATCAGTTTGCGGGATGGTAAAGGTTTTACGGTACCAGCCTATACCGGCTGGTAAAGCGCCGCCTTCCACAGTAGCCGGGTTTTCTTTTGCAAATTCACCCTCTATGCCCCAGTCATGAGGTAAATTTAATTTTCGCCAGCTGGCATCATTAAGATCAACGTCCTGGCCGTTGGGTACGTCTCCCAGGTTAAAAGTCCAGTTTTGATCAAAATCCAAAACAGAACGCCCACTCTGCGCATGCACAGCAACTGATAAACCGATCAGGATAAACAGATAAAATAATTTTTTCATTTTGGCTTTTAAATAATCATTAAATGTAATAGGAGCAATTAGCATTGCTGCAAGATGTAGACCCTTCTAATAATTGGTTTTAAGACATTTAAATTCTAGTCTTAATCAAAAATAGACTTTCCTTAATCCATAAACTTTACAGAAAAAGACTATTTTTTGCACTAAACCCGACTAATATTTAGAAGGTTATTTAATCGGAGTATGAACTGGTTATACGCTGTTTGTAAGCGCTTGGCGAAAGTCCGGTAACTCTTTTGAATGTTCTTGAAAAGTTTGATAAACTTTTAAAACCGGTTAAGGCAGCTATGGATTCATAAGGGAGCTTGCTTGCCCCTATCATACGCTGGGCACGCTCAACTCTTTTTTCTGTAATGTAGGCATGTGGTCGCGTTCCAGTATGTGCCTCGAACGTCCTCGAAAAGTATTCGGCATTTTGATTTGCCCTTTCGGCTAATGA
>JAJKIL010000219.1 GCA_021154515.1 Niastella sp.
CCATTTATCCATTCCTGTTTAGGCAGCGATTTTAAAAAGCTATAGTCATATAATAAAAACTGCGGCTGACGAATGGTACCTACCAGGTTTTTATAAATGCCTACATCTATGCCGTTCTTTCCACCGATAGAAGCATCTACCATGGCCAGGATGGTGGTGGGCACAAAACCACATTTTATGCCTCGCATGTACACCGCGGCTACATAACCGGTAATGTCGGTAACAACGCCACCGCCAATACCTATGAGCCAGGTGCTGCGATCGGCTTTGAATTCTATCAGTTGTTCAATGATAGAATCAACCGTGGCCTGCACTTTATATTCTTCACCCGGCTTCAGGGTAATACAGTTCCAACCCTTGAACTTTCTTTTATGAGCCTGAAAAACATGTTCATCAGTGACCAGCACCGCGTGCTTCCGGCCGACCATTTTTTCCAGTTGGGAAAAGTCGGCATCGAAGTAATAATTCACGGTGGCGGATGAAAACCGGTAACTTTTTGTTTGCATACAAGCTAATCAAATCTGAATTTTCTGAAACACTTCCAGCTCACTGTCCAGCGTCTTCGTTTTATGATGTTCTTCCTGTTTTTCAAGATACTCCAACACCTGTTTTATTCCACTGGGGCTCACACTCAAAGCAGCGAACCCTTCTTCCCACTCAAAATGGCTCTTGATGAAGTTGCCTTCATTGATCCAGGCTTCGGAATCGGTACGGATGCTTTTCATGATCTGCGCCAGGTTTTGCGTTGGCATCATTTGCACCACGGCATGCATATGGTCATCCGTGCCGTTCACCGACAGTACGTTGATCCCATTTTCTGTAGCATGCTTTTTTATGTGGGCAAATAAAACAGTACGAACAGGCTTGGTCAACAAAGGCTCTTTGTTCTTTACACAAGTGATTACATGAATGAACAAATACACTTTGCTGGTTGGGCTATTCATTGAAGTCTTTTTTTGCAGATTCCCGAATCGCAAATGGTCAATCGCCAATGGTCAATGGAGCTCTCAATTTTAAGTTTCCCGATTAATCCGAAATCTCTGAATTGGCGAGTTATTCACCATTCACCATTGACCATTCACCCTTACGAGTTCATGATCTTATTCTGGTGGTTAATGCTCTCCATGTGTACAGCATCAAAATATTTGGTGATAAACTCTTTGCTGAGGTTCAGCTTTTCACCTTTTTGAAATGCTCTTTCCAGGATCTCGTTCCAACGGTTGGTTTGCAGAATGGTGATGTTGTTGTTCTTTTTGTACTCACCAATTTTTTCTGCCACTTTCATCCGCTGACCCAGGATCTGCATCAGTTCATCATCGAGGTGATTGATCTGCTGACGCAATTTTTCTAATGCGGCGTGATATTCTTCGGAGTTTACATCTTCTCTGCGCCATTGGATCGAACTGATCATTTCGCCCAGTTTTTCTGGTGTGATCTGTTGCTTGGCATCGCTCCATGCTTTATCAGGATCGATATGGCTTTCGATGATCAAACCGTCCATATCCAGGTCAATGGCCTTTTGAGCTACATCGAGCAGGATATCGCGGCGACCGCTAATATGTGAAGGATCGTTGATCATTAATAACTCCGGATTGCGGCGTTTCATTTCGATAGCCAGGTGCCACATGGGCGCATTCCGGTATTCTGTATTACCATAAGAACTAAATCCGCGATGGATCAAACCTATTTGTTTAATACCTGCTTTGGCTACACGCTCAACAGCGCCAGTCCACAATTCCAGATCAGGATTGATAGGGTTTTTGATCAACACGGGTACATCAACACCACGTAAAGCATCTGCTACTTCCTGTACGCTGAAAGGGTTCACCGTTGTACGGGCGCCAATCCATAATACATCCACTTCAAAGGTCAACGCATCTTCTACCTGTTTTGCAGTAGCTACTTCTACTGTTACGGGTAAACCGGTGATCTTTTTAGCCTGTTGCATCCAGGGTAAGCCTTTGGTTCCAATACCTTCAAAACTACCAGGACGGGTACGTGGTTTCCAGATACCGGCACGCAGCATATCTACCTTTCCGGTTTTTGCCAAACGGGTAGCGGTTTCCAGCACCTGCTCTTCTGTTTCGGCACTGCAAGGTCCACTGATAATGATCGGGCGCTTCTTCCATATCTGTTGCACGGTCTCTCTCATGGTTGTCGATGTTTGTTCCATATTATGTTAATTTGAAAATTAGCAAATTTGAAAATGTGAAAATGGGTTTCCGGTCTTCCGGAGGCTCGCCGCTTTGGTATTTTCAAATTTGCTCATTCTCAAATTTTTATTTACCTGCGGCTATCAGCCTCATTCATCCTGATCCGTCGGCCCTTGTAATTTTTACCATCAATAGACCGGATCATCTGACTCGCAACGCGTTTGTCAATTTCGATCCAGCTATTCATTTCTTTCATATCTATTCTACCGAGCACCTCTTTTTGCAGTTCGCTCATATCTAAAATGAACTGCAGGAAACTGGCTTTATAAAAACCATCTTTTGTACCCAGGTTCACAAATAACTTGGTATAGTCACCACCACCACCGCCGCCGAATTTCCGTGCTCTGGTATCGGTGAATTGTCTTCTGTCACCACCACCACCATCTTTCCGCACCATTATGCGTTCGCCACTTGTGCGTTCACCACGACGTTGTTCACGTACGTTCAGGTCTTCGGCGTTCTCATAATATTTCAAAAAGCGGTCGAACTCCAGCGCTGCTACGCGTTTCAGGATCTCTTCCTTGCTCATTTCAGCGAACTTCTCTTCAAGCATGGGCACATACGCTTCGTAATCGCCCTGGTTCACCTCCAACTGCAACAGTTTATCCATAAAGTGATAGAACTGTTTGCGGCAAACATCTTTGCCTGTGGGGATCTCGAGCTTGTGGAAAGGCACCTGTACAATGGTTTGTATCTGCCGCATTTTTCCCAGCTCGCGCACATGCACGATAGACATACATACCCCGGTTTTACCGGCCCGGCCGGTTCTGCCGCTTCTATGGGTGTACACTTCCACATCATCGGGTAACTCGTAGTTGATAACGTGGGTGATACCCTGTACGTCGATACCGCGGGCGGCCACATCCGTTGCTATTAAGAGCTGTAAGGTCTTTTCACGAAAATCGCCCATCACCTTATCGCGTTGCTGCTGCGTTAAATCGCCATGCAGCGCATCAATGTCGTATCCTTCGCGGGTTAACTTTTCGGCAATATCCTGGGCATCGGCTTTTGTACGCGTAAAAATGATGCCGTAAATGCCCGGGTTAAAATCAATCAACCGTTTCAGGGCTTCGTACCGGTGCTGGGCACTGGTAATGTAGTACTGGTGGTCGATGTTCTTGTTGGCAGAATTCATTTTACCCACTGTCACTTCAATCGGGTCCTTCATATACCGTTTGCTTACCCGGCGAATTTCGGGTGGCATGGTAGCGCTGAACAACCAGGTGGCTTCACGTTTGGGGGTGTTCTTCAAAATGAATTCAATATCATCCTGGAAGCCCATGTTCAACATTTCATCGGCTTCATCCAGAATAACGTAATGGATCTGTTCCAGGTCAATTGCCTTGCGTTCTATTAAATCGATCAACCGGCCTGGTGTGGCTACAACGATCTGTACACCTCTTCTCAGCTCGCGGATCTGCTGGCCTATTGGGGCGCCGCCGTATACCGCCGCCACAAACATACCGGGTATAAACTTTTTGAACCCTTCTACTTCGTTCACGATCTGCATGCACAATTCCCTTGTTGGACAAACCACTAATGCCTGGGGATGTTTCAACTGCTCATTCACCAAATGCAACAGGGGTAGCCCAAATGCAGCCGTTTTACCTGTACCCGTTTGTGCCAAACCCACCAGGTCTTTTGTTCCGCTCAGTAAAACAGGAATAGCCTGCTCCTGTATCGGGGTGGGATTAACATATCCTAAAGCATTGGTAGCCTGTATCAGCCGTTCATCTAAACCCAATGCATCAAATGTTATCATAGTCAGAAAATTTGGCGCAAAGGTACTGTTATTATGGCCGTTGACCTAATTAATCCTTATCAAAGAACAAATGTCCGCCCACCGGACTTTTTAACGATTATTTTTACTTATTTCAGTATCCTTTTTATCTTATTCGCCTGCTCGATAAGCTCTAATAAATAGTCATAATTTTCCTTTTCCAAACAGGATTTGAACTTGCGCAACTGGCTTATGTGTTCGTTCAATACATCCAGCACATGCTCGCGGTTTTGTTTGAAAATAGGCACCCACATCGCGGGGTTACTTTTTGCCAGCCGCACCGTACTTTCAAAACCACCACCGGCCAGGTCAAAAATGGTACCTTCTTCTTTCTCCTTTTCCAGTACCGTATTGGCCAGGGCAAAGGAGGTGATGTGGGAAATATGGCTGATGTAGGCCGTATGCATATCGTGGCTGTCAGCATCCATGTATACCAGGTGCATGCCTAACTGACGATACACTTCTTCAATGGCTGCAACCGCCGCTGGGTCACTTTTTTCCTTTTCACAGATCACACAGCTGCGGCCGGCAAAGGCATTGCGAACCGCAGCTTCGGGACCGCTGTACTCCGTTCCCCACATTGGGTGGGTGGCTACAAACCGGTGGCGCATGGGATGGTTGGCCAGCGCCGCACACAAGGCATGTTTGGTACTGCCGGCATCGGCCACAATTTGTTTATCGGTTATCATATCCATCACCTGTTGCATTACGCCGATGGTAGCGTCAACCGGTATGGCTACGTAAATAAGATCAGCCTGCTTTACCGCTTCTTCCAATGGCAATGCTTCGTCTATTAAACCCAGCTCTATGGCTTTTTGGGCGCTTGATTCCGTACGGCTTACCCCGATCACTTTTTTAACCAGTGCCCGCTCTTTTAAAGCCAGGCTAAAGGAACCGCTGATTAAGCCTACCCCAACTATGGTAACGGTGTTGAACATGGTTTAGTTAACTTTTAATGCTGGTTTAAATGCTTTTATCCGTTGAATGCTTTCTGCAAATCTTTCTTCTGTACTGCACAGGCTTACCCGTATATACCCATCGCCGGCTTTACCAAAAATGCCGCCGGGTGTTATGAATACCCCGGTATTGTACAATACTTCATCGCTCAGTTCGTAACCGGTTTTATAAGCAGATGGGATCTTTGCCCATACAAACATGCCTGCCTGGTTTTTATCATACACACATTGCAACAGATCGAGCAGCTCAAATACTTTTTCCCGACGCTTTTTGTAAGTAGCATTCACTTCATCGTACCAGCTTTTGGGCAATTGTAATGCTTTGGCGGCCGCTAATTGCGCCGGCAGGAACATGCCGCTGTCCATATTACTTTTGAACCGCAACACTTCGTCAATGCGTTCTTTGGCGCCTATAAGGGTCCCTACCCGCCAGCCGGCCATGTTGTGCGATTTACTCAATGAGTTCAGTTCAATAGCCACCTCTTTGGCGCCCGGCACATGCATTAAGCTCGCCGGTTTATCATTGAGGATGAAACTATAAGGGTTATCATGACAAATAAGAATATTATGCTTCTTTCCAAACGCCACGATCTTTTCGAACAGACTGGCCGAAGGCAGCTGTCCTGTAGGCATTTGGGGATAGTTGATCCACATTAACTTATAGGTACCGCCGGCAGTCACCAGTTTATCCAACGCCTCAAAATCGGGTTCCCAGTTATTGGCTTCGGTTAAATCATAATCTACACATTCGCCACCTGCTAATTTCACGGCGCTTCTATAGGTTGGATAGCCCGGGTTGGGCACCAGTACTTTATCACCGGCATTCAGGTAGGTCATGCAAATGTGCATGATGCCTTCCTTGCTTCCCAACAGGGGTAATATTTCTGTATCAGGGTTCAATTCAACATCATACCATTGCTTATACCAGTCGCTGATGGCTTTGCGTAATGCAGGTGAGCCTTTATAACTTTGATAAGCATGCACATTGGGTTTGGCGCTTTCTTCCTGCAGGGTCTTTATCACATCGGCATGCGGCGGCAGGTCGGGACTGCCAATGCCAAGGTTGATAACGTTCTTACCCTGTTTGTTCAACTCATCTATCTCCCGCAACTTTTGCGAAAAATAATATTCGCCAATACCTTCTAATCTTTTTGATGTTTGCATGTCGTTAGTGTGAGAGGATTAATTGTTTGTTTTACCGTTTTTATACACGCCATATATTCTCAAATCCTGGGTAACTGGTTTTATGCTATCGATCACTGCATTGAACTGGTCAAGGGTATCAAATTCCATATCTGCATAAAAGCTGTATTGAAAGTCGGTACCGGGTATGGGTGAGCTTTGCAGCTTGCTTAAATTAATGCCTGCATCTGCAATGCGGCTAAGCACCCGGGCCAAACTGCCGCGTGAGTGATCGGTATGAAAATTCACGGAGGCTTTATTGGCATCGGCTACTGGTTGTGCTACGTCTGGTGGCACCAGCACCAGGAACCGGGTATAATTATTTTTTAAAGTATGAATGTTGGGGGCAATTACTTCGAGGTTGAAGAGGTCGGCGGCGAGTTTGCTGGCAATGGCGGCTATGTGTTTACTGCGATGCTGCTGAACATGTTTAGCGCTTAGTGCCGTGTCCTCCGTTTCTACCAGCTTCCAGTTGTATTTGTCGAGGTACTCGAGGCACTGCTGAATGGCCATGTGGTGGGAGTGCACTTCGCGGATATCCTCTAACTGCACTCCGGGGTTAACTAACAGTTGTTGTTTTATGGGCAGGTAAACTTCGCCGATGATTTGCAGGGAACTCTTTTGCAGCAGGTTATAGTTGGGAAGAATGCTGCCGGCGATGGA
The DNA here is from genome assembly GCA_021154515.1 of Niastella sp. Classification (GTDB taxonomy): domain Bacteria; phylum Bacteroidota; class Bacteroidia; order Chitinophagales; family Chitinophagaceae; genus Niastella. The sequence goes on from JAJKIL010000219.1 coordinate 6,795, forward strand.
GTTTTCGATAGCCATTAAACCACCGTTGCTTTCTTTTTTGTTACTGGCAATTTTAACTACATCGCGAAAAGTGGCGCAGGGTATCACTTCTACATTTTTTCCGAAGAATTGCCGGGCTGCTACCTGGTGAAAACTGCCTTCATATCCCTGGATAGAAACCTTGATTCCCGTACCCTGCAAGTCATTACTTCCTGGCGTTGCATCGGTGCTCTCCTGTTGTTGTTTTCGGTCGACCATAATTGCGGTGGTTTAAAAAAGACATAAAAAAAGTCCCGGCTTTTTGCCGGGACTCTTTATGTTGATTTTTTTCTTTATTCTTATTTTGTTGTCAACAAAAGCATTCCCGGCCTACTGGTAAAGTAGAAGCTAAAATAAAAGTAAAAGAAACGGTATGCCTTTGTGATAATCATTAGGTCAAAAGTAATAACTAATTACTTATAGACAAACTTTTTTCGAACAAATTTACTGCGCCCAACCTGCCCTTTCGCACCTAAAACCTTTACCAGTGTGGGTTTTCAACGATTTAAAAACCCGGTTTCCAACTAGACTATTCCAATCTTTTCCGTATTTGCTCATCAATTTTCTTAAACAGGTGGAAGGGTTTATAAGTTCGCCAGTTGGGCAGGTCCATCAGTTCGAGGTAGCGGTTAAGCTTGGCCCTTTTGAAATCGTACTGCGTTTGCTCGGGCATGTTCAGCACAACGATCCAGCCATCCTCATCCGTTACTTCTTCAAACCATTCCTGGTAATAGTCCTTATCGCCGCTGTGAAAGTTCAATACGTTCTCGGCAACGAAGATGAACTTGGTAATGCCTTCATAAAAGAATACATCGATCACTTCCCGCTTCAATTCCATAATGTCGTTCTCGATGGCATCATTCCACTCTCCTATCAATTCAATGATCGCATACTTCTCTTCGTAGTCGGCCAGTAATACTTTCAGGTACATGGTGCGGGAACCGAAATCGTCCCACTGCGGATGTATCAGGTAATTATAAATAGCTTGTGTAAATGTAAATTCAGAATACACCCTTCCGAAGAACGGAGATCGCTCATCCTGCTCACTGGTATAAATGTGACGCCAATTATAAAATGGTTCTATTTCATGCATAAATTAAATCAATTGGCAATTGACAATGGGCAATTAACAAAACCTTCCAAAGCACAAACAACCCTACAATTCTTATGCCTTCTCATTGGTCATGAGCGAAGTAGAAGGGTTGCCTATTGTCTATTGCTTAATGCTCCAGTATCCTAAAAAAAAAGAAGGCTGTAGCAATTTACAGCCTTCGCAATGCGGTTTCCAAATATTTTTTATTGTATTATTCAATAAGCAGCTTGTCGGTAAATACCGTTTTTTTACTATTGCTTAACACTTTTATCATATAAGGTCCTTTGGCCAAACCAGTATTGAACAAAACAGGTATACCCTGGATTCCGTTCACTACGGCAATTTGTTGTAACAATATTTTACCATTTAGGTCAAGCAACTGTATGGTATACCGGCCGGATTCCTTACCATTGAAATTTACACTCACCTGGTTGGTAGCAACGGGGTTTGGATACAAGGCAATATTCCCATTGCGTACAATGTCCCGGCTGTTTAATAATGGTACAGTTGGCTTTTCATTGGGGAAAGCCAGGTTGCCATTGGCCAGGTCACTGGCATTGAACACCGTGCCATTGATGCTGATGCGGCTGGCATTCCAGGAATGCATATCCACTTTATAATAACCTTCAGCAGTATTGGCGCTGCTTACAATTAAATTGCCTTCATTATCAACCACGGCGCCGTTGGTAGAGTAAGTGGCAGGCAGACCTTGTATTTCGGCTACCCAGACGGCCACCTTGCTTTGCAGGTTTACTTTATACACGTGGTGGTAGGCTGAAATCACATACAGGTTGCCGGCTGCATCCGCAATCATATCTCCACCCCAACCTGTTGTTTTTGCATGTATCGATTTTTCGCCATTGGAGGCATCATCGTGCAACGCACCCAGGTCCGTAATAACGGGTTTGCGGCCGGTAGTAAAACGCATCAGGTGATTGGCATCGTTGCTTAATGCATAGCCATCGCCATCTGCGCCAATAACCATCCGGGTAACATGATTGGCTTCATTGGCTGCATCGGTAACCTGCATAAACGGTTCATTATCGAAGTAAAATATTTTGGGCGTCTTTTCATCCAGGTCAATATAACGCAGCTGGTTCATGAAAAGGGGCGCATAGTATAAGCGGTTATGCCGTTGGTCGTAGGCACAGGCGGCAGCTAAAG
>JAJKIL010000220.1 GCA_021154515.1 Niastella sp.
AATTGCAGTTAAGTAAAGGCTCAATGAGCGAAGTGGTGGTGATCGGTTATGGTACCGCCAGGAAAAAAGACCTTACGGGTTCGGTTGGTTCGGTAAAAGCCTCCCAACTGCAGGAGCGGCCGGCAGCTTCGGTGAACGAAGCATTATCAGGTCGTATTGCGGGTGTTCAGGTAACTACCAACTCAGGTCGCCCCGGCGGTCAAACCATGATCCGCATCCGTGGCTTCAGTTCCATCAACTCATCAAACAACCCGTTGTATGTTGTGGATGGGGTGTATATACCCATCGGCAACCAGACCCTGAACAGTAATTCTATTGATTACATTAACCCGAATGATATTGCTTCGGTAGAAGTACTGAAGGACGCGTCGGGAACTGCCATTTACGGCGCCCGCGGCGCCAACGGCGTAGTGCTTATTACCACTAAACGTGGCACCAACGGACCGGCAAGAATTACTTATGATGGTAATTACAGTGTACCAACCATTGGTCCAAAAAGAGTGCACATGCTGAATGCCCAACAGTACCTCGATCTCGAAGATTTGGCCTATGATAATATAAAAGTATATGACCCGGACGGATGGGCGGCCGGAACCTATTCTCAAGCTGTAGATCCAAGGGTAAAGAGGTTGAGCCTGCCCAACATGTTTGATGCCAATGGTAAGCCTTTGTATAATACCGACTGGCTGAAAGAATCTTTACAACATAAGCTTTCACAGAACCATCAGATAGGTGTTACTGGCGGAAGCGACAACAATTTATATGGATTGTTCCTGAACTATCGCGATGATAATGGCCTACTGCTTAATTCTTATCTGAAACGGTATGCAGCGCGGTTTGTATTGGACCTGAAACCGAAAGAATGGTTGAGAATGGGCGGTAGTATAAGCTATAATAACCAGGAAGAAAACCTGGTAGACCAGGGTACCGGCGGGTTGAACTCTGTGCGCATGATCACAGAATCATTCCCCTTTTTGCCCGTCAAATTTGATGATGGAACCTGGGGCGATAATTACCTGTACCCAGGCGCCGAAGGTGGTAGCAACCCGGTTCACATTATGACCGACAGAAAATATATTGTGAATGTGCAGAACATGCTTGGGCATTCTTATATAAACCTTATACTCGGCAATGGTTTCGATATCAAAAGCCAGGTGGGGGTGAGTGTTATACAAAGACAGGAAAACCAGTTCAGTGGCCGGGGGCTTTCCAATATCTCCATGGACCAAAAGGGTACCGCCAGTATTTTTGATAACCGTGAAATATACTGGTCGTCTGAAACATTCCTGAACTACAACAAAACTTTTCACGAAGATCATACCGTGTCTGGCTTAGTGGGGCTTTCCTGGCAGGGAACAAATTATGTTTCCAATAACTCCAGCGCCGAGAATTTTTCGACCGACTTTTTCCAGTATAATAACCTGGGCCAGGGGAGTGTGCAGAATGCATCCAGTTCAGGCAAAAGCAATTTTGCTTTCAATTCTTACTTTGGTCGCGTGAATTATGGCTACAAGCAAAAATACATGGTTACGGTAACGGGTCGTATTGATGGAAGTTCAAAATTCGGTGACAACCATAAGTACGCATTTTTCCCTTCGGCAGGTGTAGCCTGGAATGCCAGCAACGAAGATTTTCTTAAAAACAACAAAACCATTTCCCATCTTAAACTGCGTGTAAGCACCGGTTTAACTGGTAACTCAGAAATTGCGCCCTATTCATCAGATGCCTTACTGGGATCTTATACGGGCATTATTAACAACGCCCGATTCTCAGGTGTTGGTACAGGCAGGTTGGGCAACCCTGATCTGAAATGGGAAAAAACGGCCCAAACAGATGTTGGTGTTGAATTGGGGTTGTTGGAGAACAGGATCAACCTGGAATTTGATGCTTACTATCGCAAAACAACCGACATGCTGCTGGATGCGCCCATACCAAGATCAACCGGTTATGCTTCTTATTTCAGGAATGTAGGCAGCATGGAGAATAAGGGGCTTGAGTTTGGTTTGAAAACAGTCAATATCAAAACGCAGGACTTCTCCTGGAACACGACCTTTAATATTTCCTTTAACAGAAATAAAGTGCTTTCCCTGGCCACGCCTGCACCCATCTTCTCGGGCAATCCGAACTTTTTATCAAACACCGGTATCATCCAGGTTGGTAAACCAGTTGGTTCCTTCTGGGGCCTGATACGGGAGGGTGTATGGACAGAATCTGAAAGGGCAGAGGCTGCGAAGTATACCAGCTATCGCGCTGGTAAAACCATTTTACCGGGCGATTTAAAATACCGTGATATAAACGGGGATTATGCAATAAATGATCTCGACAGGGTGATCATTGGTAATGGTAATCCCAAGGGCTGGGGTTCTTTCAGCAATGATTTCAGCTATAAGAATTTCGATCTGCTTATTGAACTTGCTTTCATGTATGGAAACGATATCCTGAACCAAACGCACCACTCCGGTGAAGACAGAACAGGTATTGCCAACAGCTTCAGTTCTGTGCTGGATTATTATCAGGCTGGTAAGAATGACCACAATACCATGATCGCTACCATTCGTGATACCCGGGCCGGTTATGTAACCAATGTGGATAGCCGCTGGGTGGAAGATGGTTCTTTTCTTCGCGGAAAGAATTTGTTATTGGGCTATAATGTACCTGCCAGGTTGTTTGAGCGCTGGAAGTTAAGCAAGCTGCGGGTAACCGCTTCTGTGCAGAACTTCTTCCTGAAAACAAAGTTCTCGGGTAACGATCCGGAGGTAACCACTTACAGTAACGCCTTTGCACAGGGCCAAACCTTCTTTGATTATCCCAAGCCAACTACCTATAGCCTGGGTATAAATGTTGGATTGTAATAATTAACATTAAACAAGCTCATATGAAACGCTGCAAGATAAATTCGCTATATATTCTACTGATAGGTGCCTTGGTAATGACAGCCACTGGCTGTAAAAAATGGCTGGTTGACCAGGATAATGATCCAACGAACCTGGCGCCTGACAATTACTATACGCTGCCCGGTCACGCTGATGCTGCCATTGCCGCAGCGTACGACAGAACCCGGTTCTTTGCCGGTGGCGCCGGCATATTTGCCAATAATTTCTCCATGCTCGAAATGCCTACCGGTACGGCCAAAACCGAAACAGGACAAAACACTGACCTGAATAACCTGCTTGGTCTTAGTTATAATGGCGACAATGTGTTCGTGCTTAACTGGTGGACCAGCCTGTACCAGGTAATTGCCCAAACCAACCTGGTTTTGGACAGGGTGCCTGCCATAAAAATGGACGATGCGCCAAAGAAAAAGGTATTGGGCGAAGCGCAGTTTTTACGGGCGTGGTCCTATTTTTACCTGGTACGCCTGTATGGGGATGTGCCTTTGCTTACAACGTCTATTTTAAAAGTACAGGACCCTATGACGTATGCCGGCCGTACGACAAAAGATTCGGTTTACCTGCAGATTGTAACCGATCTGAAGAATGCGGAAGCTTCAGGACTGCCCTGGACCGATGGCGGCGGGCGTGCTTCGCTGGGCGCTGTAAAATCGCTGTTGGCTGAAGTGTATTTAACCATGGCCGGGTATCCGATGAATAAGGGAAAAGAATATTATAAACTGGCGGCCGATAAAGCAAATGAGGTAATTACCAGTGGCCAGTTTAAACTGTTTGACAACTATAACAGGTTGCACGATGAGAGAGAGGAAAACAAGACTGAGCAGATCTTTGAAATTCAATTCCTGGCAGGGGTTGCCAACAATGGAAACCAGGCTTTATTGTTACCCAACTTTAAAGAAATTTCAGCTTATGGCACTGAAGTAGGTTCCACTACCCCTACCACGCAATTCTTTAATTCATTTGAACCGGGTGACAAGAGAACTGAAGACCGGAAGGGTTTCTTTTATACCTCTTATTATGATGAGGGTTATAAGACTTTGAAACAGTTGGGAGCCCCTTATATATATAAGCATTTTGATTCCCTTGCAATCGGCATAGAAGGTGTTAAGGGAACCGCCAACAGCGGATTGAACTGGATGAACATCCGGTATGCACAGGTATTGCTTACCTATGCCGAGGCGCAGAATGAAACTGATGCCGGTGTAAACCAGGCTGCTGTGGATGCCCTAAAACAAATCCGCGACCGGGCCGGCCTGGTAACGGGAACCCCGGGAACTTATACCCAGGCTACGTTCAGAGAAGCTGTTTGGAAAGAACGCTGGCATGAGCTGTGTTATGAAGGAGTAACTTGGTTTGATATGGTGCGGCTGAAAAAAGCATACAAGGAAAGCAGCAACACTTTTGAAGACTTTGTGGGCCATAAATTACCTGAAAGTGGCGCTACGCTGTCAGCCAAACATTTGTTGTTTCCGTTGCCAACTATTGAAATGCAAAACAATCCTAATCTGAGGCCTCAAAACGACGGCTACCCCGGTGTATAAACCTTAATAGTATAGTAAGGAAACATATAACAAGCCGCAAAGCCGCCCCGCTTTGCGGCTTGTTTTTTAGGGTAGGGGGCAGTGCGTTTTGGTAAAATGGGAAGAAGTACGTAAATTGAAAACATGAAGCACAACTATCGCTTTATTTTTCAATGTGTTACAACCGAGAAAAAAATTACAGGAGTGGCGGCAGGATAATGTGAATAAATTATTGTCCGTTCAGGTATATTTCTTACCTTTGCCCTCCATTTTTCACAAAAGCTAATTAGCAGAGGTACGTTGCTACATGGCCAATTTAACATAACTGCCTCTTTTATAATTCTTTGGGAGTTTAACCTTTACAGTTCAACCAGAACGAAAAAGGAGTAAAATTCTCAAGGAAAATTTTTTTTGTCTATAGATGTTTTGTCGTTCGAACAATTAAAAAACCGGTTTTAAGCAATATGTCTTCAACAAAACTGTCAACAAGGGTCAACTTCGGGAAAATTAAAAACCTTTCTGAGGCTCCTGACTTACTAGAAGTACAAATTCAATCCTTCAAAGAGTTTTTCCAGTTAGAAACTACGCCCGATAAGCGTAACATTGAAGGGTTGTTTAAAGTGTTCAAGGAAAACTTCCCCATTACTGATACACGAAACATATTCGTGTTGGAGTTTTTGGACTATTTTATAGACCCGCCCCGCTACACCATTGAAGAGTGTATGGAGCGTGGATTAACATATGCTGTTCCCCTGAAAGCAAAACTGAGGCTCAGTTGTAATGACGAAGAGCACGTTGACTTCCAGACCATCGTTCAGGATGTGTTCCTGGGGAACATTCCTTATATGACCCCCCGCGGTACCTTCGTGATAAACGGAGCTGAGCGCGTGGTGGTTTCTCAATTACACCGTTCACCTGGTGTATTCTTCGGTCAGTCAATTCACCCCAACGGTACCAAGATCTATTCTGCCCGCGTAATTCCTTTCAAAGGTGCGTGGATGGAGTTCGCTACCGATATCAACAACGTAATGTATGCGTA
>JAJKIL010000221.1 GCA_021154515.1 Niastella sp.
AGATGTTGCAGGTAATAGCTGTTATCGGCATTGTTCGGAGTATAAAAAGAATTAGTCTGTAACAATAAACCATTTTGTGGAATTTCGCCGTTGGGGTTAAAAAAATTTACGTCCAGCTTGGCGCCAGGGTTCGTTGTTCCAATACCTACCTTTCCATTATTCATTCCATTAACAGCGAAGGTGGTGTTGCCATCATTTCCTATGGTTAAAATACCAGTACTCGACCATAAATAAGGATGTGGAGTTAGCGCACCTACCCCAATGTTCATATACCCTAAAGCATTTGAAACAGTAAAAAATGAATTTACTGAACTGGTACTCTGAAAATGAGCTAAAGCATTACTAGTACCTGAAACAACAGTAAGCGGGTACGTGGGGGTCGATGTTCCTATACCTACACTACCCATTCTCCATGTATCACCAGTAGTTGAATTACCATTCCAAGGTTGCGCAAACGCGCCATTACAAATAATAATTAAGACAATTGCAAATTGTAAAGCCTGTTTCTTCATAAATGAATATTTAGTGGTTTTTTAAAACAAAATAATCCTGATCGGCTAAAAATACCCGATGAGTTGCCAAATCGTTATGTAGGAGTGCTATCTGAACTAATTCAATTACGGCTGAAAGGAAGCTGCCTTTAAATTAATAATAACAAAATAGAAATAGGGTTGTTACAACTAAAAGGAATAGCTGCTTTTCTTATATCAGGCCTAATTAGCCAGGCAAATATATTTAGAAAAGCAACTTGTAGCTGGAAATCTTGGGCAATAGGCGTGAAGAAATAATTTATAATCGTATAATGATGAATGAAATATTGCTTTTACCCCATCACAATCGCATAACCACGCTGGTCTTTGGAGTGACTTCCTACTATAGTATAAGTCCCATTGGCGTGAATAAATGTTTTTAACCAGGGCGGGCAGGTTTTCTGCTGTTCAATGATCTGTTTGAACAAAAACGTAGCGCCTTCGCAATAGATCCATTCCCTTGCTTTTTCATTATCCTCGGTGATGGAATACTCAGGGAAAGACTGTAGTACTGAACGCACTTCATTGGCGCTTCTTTCATCGCCTGCCAGGTAAAAGGTGGGTGTGCCCTGGTATTTGATAGATAACTCCTTGTGTTCCCTGCTTACAAATGTTACCGCTGCCCGTAGATAAATGACAGCTTCGAGTAACCCTGTATACAACCAGGCCAGTTCGCCATGAAAATGTTTTTGTACAAACTGCACCATGGCTTTATAAAACTGTTTTACATACTTGTTGTCTTTACGGGTGCTTTCTCCCTTGAAATGTATAATGGTGCAATCAGGAAAGTAGTAATTGTGCATCCCCGCTTGTTGCAGGCGGTAGCTAAGATCAATGTCCTCGCCATACATGAAGAACTGTTCATCAAAACCACCCGTTTCATCGAGCAGGGATTTTCGAACCATCATATAAGCGCCGGACAAAATATCTACTTTATTTACCTCCTGGTTGCTCAAATGCCCCATATAGTACCGCGCAAATAATTTGGAGGAAGGGAACGTGCGGGTCAACCCACTCATTTTACAAAACGATACCCACATGGAAGGGAACCCACGCTTCGATTCTTTCAGGTATTGTCCCGTACCATCTATCATTTGCACCCCCAGTGCGCCCGCATCGGCCGTGGTTTCCATAAACGCCACACAACTCGTAAAAGCATCTTCAGGTAAAATGGTATCGGGGTTCAGGAACAGGACGTATTTTCCTTTGGCCTTTTGCAACCCCTGGTTATTGGCCTTTGAAAAACCCTGGTTAACCGAATTCTTTATAAACTGTACAAAGGGAAACATTGGTTGCAGGTACTCGATGCTGCCGTCTTTTGAGTTGTTGTCTACCACCCAAACTTCCACATTCTTTTCTCCCGTTGCCACGCTCATTTGCCCAATAGCCTTCCTCACCGAGCATAAACACTGCTCCAGGAAGTATTTCACGTTGTAATTAACAATTATGACCGACAGCAACATAATTCTGCAAGATACAAGGTTAAGGCACAAGCGACAAGACAGAAAACACAAGAAGTTTAAACCTTGAGATGGCCGAATTTATTTAGCCCTCCCGGTAAGAGGGCTTGTCCCCTGGTTCCTGAGCCTTGAAAACCTGCTTTCGTTTATCTTTGCGCCATGTTAAAAGAAACTTTAATAAATGCCACCGAGGCAGGCGCCAAAGTAATGCAGCATTACTTCAACTCAAAAAACCTGCTGATCAGCAATAAGGAAGGAATTAACAACCTGGTGACCGAAGCTGACCACGCTTCTGAAAAAGCCATCATTGAAACCATTAAAGAACAGTTTCCCGACCATTTTATCTTAAGTGAAGAAGCAGGCGAAATTAAAATGGACAATGAGTATAAATGGATCATCGACCCTATTGATGGTACCGTAAATTATGCCCATGGCATTCCCATTTGCTGCGTTTCCATTGGGCTGGAACACAACGGGACCATGATTATGGGCGCGGTATTGAACCCATTCATTAAAGAATATTATTTCGCCGAGAAAGGAAAAGGCGCTACGCTCAATGGTGAGCCTATTCATGTAAGCATGGAAACTGATGTAATGAGATCATGCCTGGTAACCGGCTTCCCCTATACTTATATCAACAACACCAACGGTCCGCTCGAAGCATTTTCGCGCTTTATCAGAGCCGGGGTGCCTGTACGCCGGCTTGGTTCTGCCGCTATGGACCTTTGCTGGGTAGCTGCCGGCCGTTTTGACGGGTTTTACGAACATAAATTACAGGCCTGGGACAGCGCCGCCGGATTTTTGATGGTGGAAGAAGCCGGTGGTAAAGTAACCGATTTCGAAGGCAAACCTTATTCGCCCTATCAGCCCCATATCGCCGCTACCAATGGTAAAATACACGACGATTTGTTAAAATGGGTGAACGACAAGGCCTAAACAGCCGTAATCGCATACCTGCCGAATAATTTGATAACTTTATTGGTCCTTTTCATCCCGCGCGCTGAAAAGCGCGGGAATGGCTATTTATTTTAAAAGAACATTATATCAGCACCATGAGCGAAAGCAGAACAGAAATTAGTTCCCTGGGTGAATTTGGCTTAATAGAACATCTTACCAAAAATATAGAACTGCAAAACGCCTCCTCCATCGTGGGTGTGGGCGACGATGCGGCCATTATTGACCATTTCGGCAAACAAACCGTAATTACCACCGATCTGCTGGTGGAGGGTATTCACTTCGACCTTATGTACACTCCGCTGAAGCATCTGGGGTATAAAAGCGTGGTGGTGAACCTGAGCGACATCTACGCTATGAATGCCACGCCCACGCAAATAACAGTGAGCATTGCCTTCAGCAACCGCTTTAGTGTGGAAGCGCTCAGTGAGTTTTATGAAGGTATTTATGCGGCCTGCGAAAAATATGGGGTCGACCTGGTGGGGGGCGATACCAGTTCTTCCCAAAAAGGTTTTGTGATCTCGGTTACCGCCATTGGCGAGGTAGCCCCGGGTAAATATGTCAGAAGGGATACGGCCAAAAAAGGCGACCTGATCTGCTGCAGTGGCGACCTGGGCGCCGCCTACGTTGGATTGCTGTTCCTGGAACGCGAAAAACAAATTTACCTCGAATCTCCGCAGGTACAGCCCGATCTGGAAGGCGAAAGCTATGTAATTGGCCGCCTGTTAAAACCCGAAGCCCGCAAAGACATTATAGAATTCCTTGAAATACAGAATATTGTACCCACATCCATGATGGATATAAGCGATGGGTTAAGTTCCGAAATACTGCACATTTGCGAACAAAGCCGGCTGGGATGCGTATTGTATGAGGAAAAATTGCCCGTTGCCGAGGAAATGCGCAAAGCAGCCTTTAAATTTGAAATAGACCCTACCGCCTGTGCGTTAAGTGGTGGCGAAGATTATGAATTACTGTTCACTATGTCACAATCTGATTACGAAAAGATCGTTTTAAATGAACAGATCAGCGTCATTGGTTACATGACCGATGCAGATGAAGGAATGAAAATCAATACCAGGGGCGGACAGGTTCATCCCATAACAGCACAGGGATGGAACGCCTTTAAAAAATAAACCAGTGATAGCATGATGCAGAAGTTAGCCTACGTTTGTCTTGTTATATGTATTTCAGGCCTTTTCGGCTGCTCTGCATCACGCCAAACTTTTGATCCTCAGCATAAGTATCCCAAAAAGCAATTACAGAAGGATTATACCGTTTTTCGCAAGGTCTTGGAAGAATCGCATCCCAGCCTGTATTGGTTCACCCCAAAAGACAGCATGGATTACTTTTTCGATGATGGATTCCGCCATATCAACGATTCCATGACTGAATTGCAGTTTCGCAATGTACTTTCTTATGTTGTCAGCAAGATCCATTGCGGGCACACAGCGGTAAAATATTCCAAACAATACAGTAAGTACATCGATACGGCTAAACTAAAGATGTTCCCCCTGAGCTTTAAGGTGTGGAGCGATTCTATGGTCATTACGGCCAATATCAACAGAAAGGATTCCATTCTGAAGTATGGTACCATTGTTACCGCCATCGATGGGTACAGCGCCCGGCAGCTCACCGATACATTCATGAACTATGTTTCCGGCGATGGCAACAGCATAAGCGGTAAATACCAAAGCCTCAGCAACAGCGGCGCCTTTGGAAGCCTGTACCGGAATGTAATGGGAATGAAGGACCAGGTTGCCGTAACGTATATCGATAGCACAGGGGCTCAGCAAACGCTCAACGTGCCCGTGTTCGACCCCTCGGTGAAAGACACTACTCAAAAAGCGCCCGATGGTAATAAACCTGGCTCTAAACAGCCCAAAGAGAACCATCATCTTCAGTTCGCTTCGCGGTATGTGCAAATAGATACTACACTGTCTTCGGCTTACATGACGCTGCACACATTTGCAAGAGGTAATAAATTACGGTCTTTTTACCGCCAGGTTTTCCGTGAGCTGGACAGTCGCAACATTCAACACCTGGTGGTGGATGTACGCACCAATGGCGGGGGCGATGCAGGTCTTTCCACCCTGTTAACCCGTTATCTGGCCGACAAGAAATTCAAACTCGCTGATTCTTTATACGCCGTTCGCCGCAGCAGCAAATATCACAAATACATTTCCTGGCAACCATTTTACTGGTCGCTGTCGAAGTTTGTAACACATAAAGAAAAGGATGGCAATTATCACTTCGGTTATTTTGAACGCCATTACTTCCACCCAAAGAAAAAGCATCACTACGATGGAGATATTTACCTGGTAACGGGTGGTAATTCTTTTTCGGCCACTACCTTGTTTGTAAAAGCCCTGCAGGGCCAGCCGAATGTAAAAGTAATTGGGGAAGAAACGGGAGGCGGCGCCTATGGCAATACCGCCTGGATGATCCCCGATGTTACATTGCCTAATACCAGGGTGCGTTTCAGACTGCCTAAGTTCAGACTGGTGATGGATAAAAACCTCGTAAAAGAAGGCCGCGGTATTATACCTGATATTCAGGTGTCGCCTACCCGGGAAACTATTCGCCGCGGCATCGATCCCAAAGCAGCCGTTATCCGCGGAATAATCCTGCACAAGATTGGCGTTGCTCAGCAATAAACGCGTTGCAGTTCCAGGGCATCATCAAACACCACAAAATCGGCGCGGTAGCCGGGTTCTATTTTACCCAGCATTTTATCGGCTATTAACCAGGCGGGATAAGCCGACGCCATGCGCAAAGATTCTTCGAGCGAAATACCAACATGGTTAACCGCATTCTTTACACACTGCAGCATGGTCAGGGCTGAACCTGACAAGGTACCATCGGGCAATGCATAACGATCGCCGCGGAACAGGTGCTGGTATTCGCCGTGGGTGGTTTCGGCCACCGCATCGGTAATAAAGAACAGGCGTTGTTTTAATACTTTTTTGGCAATATGTACCGCTGCATAATCCACATGAACCCCATCACAGACAATACTACTCATAGCCGTTGGGTGATTCATAATAGCGCCCACCACACCCGGCTCGCGGTGTTGCAAGGGCGACATGGCATTGAATAAATGTGTGGCGGCCGGTATGCCTTTATTAAACGCTTCCAATGCCTGTTTGTAAGTGGCATTGGTATGCCCTACTGAAAGAATGATATTGTGTTGCTGTAATAGTTTTATAATAGCATCATCACATTGCTCGGGCGCCAGGGTCATCATTTTAAAAACATCCTTACCCTTCTCCAGCAGCATGGTCACTTCCTGAATAGTTGGCTTTTTTACACAGGCTTGCAGGTGTGCGCCTCTTTTTACCGGGTTGATATAGGGCCCTTCCAAATGCAAACCCAGTAATCCTTTGCCACCCTGTTCCCAATAAGCGCGCACCACTTCAAACCCTTGCAGGAATTTTTCAATGGTATTGGTGGCCATGGTGATCATAAAGTGCGCGCAACCGCCCATTAAACAATATTCATACGTAGCTTTCAACGACTCCACCGTTAGGTCCTGGGAGAACAGTTTGCCATTACCCCCGTAGATCTGCATATCGATAAACGCCGGCGCCAGGGTAAATCCTTTCAGGTCTTCGGTGCGAAATTGAGAAGGAATGGCATTCGCATTTACCACGCCAACAATAACTTCATTATCCGTTAAAACTGCTTTGTTCTCTTCGACCTTTTCTCCGGTGAATATTTTTCCGTTGATGTATGCTACTGACATGTTTATTGTTTCAAAAGGTTGGGTGATGTATACTAGGCTATAATGAACCGGTCGGCGTCTTTTAAGAATGGTAATTTATTCCGTACTTCCTCCAGGGAATCTTTTTGCAGGGTGATGGTGAAAACATCTTCATCATGCGCCCTGGTGTACAGAGGAGCGCCCATGGCATCCACCACCATAGTATCCCCACTATAGTAATGGCCCATTCCATCGGTTCCTACGCGGTTCACGCCTACTACATAACACTGATTCTCTATCGCTCTTGCCTGCAGCAATGTTTTCCAGGCGTGGTTTCGTCTTTCGGGCCAGTTGGCCACATACACCAGCACATCGTATTCAGGCGCAGTATCAGTTATGGATGAACCAGCCTCTTCGGGCGGCGGCATGGGCAGATCGCGTGCTTCCATTTCCGAAGCAACCAGGTCGGCCAGCGAGCTGGCGGCAGGTTTTTGCCTGGCCCATACCGGGAAACGCAGATCGTAACACACCTGCAGGTTGATCTTCCAGCCTTTTACAGATGCAATTAATCGTTTATTACCTTGTGTGTAATGCTGGTCTTCGTCGCCATAGGCAAACAGGTGCCGCTTATCGTAATAACCGTATTGTCCGTTAGGCAACATCCATATCAGGCGGTTGTAATAATTTCCTTCCTCTTCAATAATCAAACTACCGGTGATAATGATCTTTCTTTCTGCCGATAGTTTCTTCATCCAGCTCACGGCGGGCCCATCCATTTTTTCAGCCAGCTTTTCTACATTCATACTAAAACCGGTGCTGAACATTTCGGGCAGAATTACCACTTCGGTTCGCTGCTGCAATCCCCTGATCTTTTCTTCGAATTGTTGCAGGTTGGCGGTTTTATCTTCCCACTGCAAATTGCTTTGTATGGTGGTGATAGTTAGTGTTGACATGATTAGAATTAGTACGCAAAGGTAATTGTATTTTTTATGAGTATTTTTAAACAACCATGAGCGATAATATAACCATCATCCGGCAGGCGACAGCAAAAGATGTACCCGCACTGGCCACATTGATGAATGAACTCGGGTACCCCACCACGGTGGCAGAAATGCAGCAACGTTTTGAACTGTTACAATCAAATGCCGATTATCTTACCTGGGTGGCTGTTTGTAATAACCAGGTAGCCGGGATGATCGGCCTTGTACGGAATATCTATTATGAAAAAAACGGCCTGTACATCCGCGTGGGCGCCCTGGTGGTGGATACCGCATTCCGTAAAATGGGTTTGGGCAAAGCTTTACTACAAAAGGCAACAGACTGGGCCATAGAATGTGGCATTACGCAGATCTATTTAACCAGCGGCAACCGCGAAGAAAGGATCGACGCCCATGCTTTTTATAAACACCTGGGGTTTGAACCCCGCTCGTCCGGTTTTGTAAAAACCCTACAACCCTGATTGTACTCATACTACATACTTTAAAATACAATCCCTACAGTTATTTTTGCAACTATGAGAACCGCTACCGTTCATGAACTAAAACAGGAATTATTGAACATGCCTGCCGCAGAGTTAACAGAACTTTGTTTGCGGCTGGCAAAATATAAAAAGGAAAATAAGGAGTTATTAACGTACCTGTTGTTTGAAGCGCACAATGAACAGGGCTTTGTACAATCAGTTAAAAAAGAAATAGATGAGGAGTTTGCGCAGATCAACCACAACAACCTGTATTACGTAAAGAAAACGTTGCGCAAGATCCTGCGCATCATTAACAAACACATCAGGTATACCGGTTCCTCCCAGGTAACCGTTGAATTGCTGATCTATTTTCTTCAGTCAATAAAAGATGCAGGTATTCCCATACAGAAAAATCCCATCATTGCCAACCTGTACAAAGGCCAGTTGGAGAAGATCAATAAAACTTTACTAAGCCTGCACGAAGACTTACAATACGATTATTCCAGATCAATAGTTGCTTTGGAGTTGTAAATGCTTGCTATAGTTTATTATATGGAAAACCAAATCAGTTGGCATCTCGTATATATACATACATTCACTAACCCTTAACAAAATCTTGATTTTATACATACAACTTATCGCGGCTTTGCGTTATCTTATATAGTAACAGTCGTAGTTGTTTGTTCAGGACATGCCAACAGAGTGGTTCGTAATTTGTATAATAAATTATGTAATGCTAATACAATGAACATTTCAATACGGCCTGAGCAACCGGCCGACATAGAAGACATTTATGAGCTCAACACGTTAGTGTTTGAGCAGGAGAATGAAGCCAGATTAGTTGATCAAGTGCGCCAGGGATCACATTTCATTCCTGAGTTATCACTAGTGGCTTATTCAGATGAGAATTTAATCGGATATATTTTATTTTCCGAGATCACTATCACAAACGGCGACTTCCATTATCAAAGTTTGGGTTTAACATCAATGGTAGTACATCCAACTCATCAAAAACAAGGAATTGGGGCTAAATTGATCACAAACGGTTTACAAAAAGCTGCCGATCTGGGTTACACCGCTGTGTTTGTTTTTGGTCATGAATTCTATTTTCCAAAATTTGGATTTCTTCCCGCCGCCCGTTGGCACATCAAACCACCATTTGAAGTGCCGGCAGAAGTTTTTATGGCGTTGGAATTAATCCCCAATGCGCTTTCAAACGTATCGGGGATTGTAGAATTCCCTATTGAGTTTTCCGTTATGTAAAATTCTTTCTTACAATTTATAGAGGACCGCTAACCCATGCGATTGTCCGGTAAACGGTAAAATGGTAAGATTAGGATTTTTGATCCACTTTGTTTTGTGCAGGCGAGGCACCAATAAACCAGTCAATGTGCCTTGCACAGTCCCCAGCAAAATATCTGAAGGAAAATGCAGTCCACCGCGATGCCGCATATAGGCTGTATAGCCGGTAGCAGCTGCTGCCACGCTATAAAATACCCATTTGGCTTTTGATTCAGGATGATAGTCTGCCCACACCTGCGCAAAAAAGAAGGTAGAGGTAGCTACCAATGCTACGTGCCCGGCATAAAATGAATTCTTGCCGCCGCCCCGGGTACGATAATCCAATGGCGTTTCTTCACTATATACATAAGGCCGGTACCTGTTAGTAAGATAGCTGGATCCGGTATATAGTATGCCGGTTACCGACATCGCTTCCAGGTACAGGAATGATAGCTTATAAAAATCCTTTCTCATTCGTTTATCGAACAAAAAAGCCACCGGCATGGGCATCGATGCATAGAAAGGTATATAGCTAAGCTGATCTACTTTTTTGTTATACGGCCGTATGCCCCAGCGATCAAACCCGTTTACATTGCTCCTATCCAACCCTGATATAGTTTCAGGATTAGATGGATCTTTATTATAAATTTTTGAGAAGGCGTATAACGACCAGCCAGTGCCTATAGCCGTTACCGGTATATCGACGCCCAGGTTTAATTTGTATACTTCCCTTGGTTTTTCTTTTTTGTCCGGCTGTTGAATGGGTAATGTATCACGAGTTAGACTTGCAGAATCGTTCTGGGCAAAGACTGTTGCGGATACTAAAAGGACAACCGGAACAACTAGAAATAATTTCTTCATAGCTATCCTTTTATGTAGATAATATATAACTGTACTATTACAGATTTGCAATGTTTATGCCATGGGACCGGGTGGGGAATGCACATAAAAAAGTCCTCCCAACGTGTCGGGAGGACTTGTATCTTATATCTTATTTGAATACTATTTTTTCTCTTTAGCCGATGATAATGAATGCACCAGTTCAGCTACCAGCGCCGTCCACCCGGTTTGGTGACTGGCGCCCAGGCCGGCACCGGTTTCGCCATGAAAATATTCATAGAACAAAACGAGATCAGCGTTTTCTGAGCGTTGATAGAACCAGCTGTAGGCGCCATGTGCGGGCCGTTTGCCATGCTGGTTGGGTTGAAACAACGTGATCAACCGGCGCGTTAATTCTTCTGCTACCTGTACCAGGTTCATCTTATTGCCGCTACCAATCGGGCATTCTACTTCCAACTCATCTCCATAAAATTCACCGAAGTGGCGTATAGACTGAATGATGATATAATTAATAGGCATCCACAACGGACCCCTCCAGTTTGAATTACCACCAAACATATCAGAGGTAGAATCGCCCGGTTCATACTGTAACTTGTATTCAATACCGCGAATGGTCACCGAGAACGGATGGGTTTCATGGTATTTCGATAAAGCGCGTATACCCCAGGGCGCGAGGAACTGTGTTTCATCTAACAACCGCTGTAATAAGAACACCACTCTTTCTTTTGGCACCAGTGATAACAACGTGCTTTTGCCATCATGCCGCTCTTCATTGGGCCAGAACTTATTATTTTTCTTCCGGTATTCTTCGAACCAGGTGATGCGTTTATCGAAATCACTGAGTTTATCGAGCACCCGTTTTTCTATTGTTGATACGGCGAAAAGCGACGTAAGCCCTACTATTGAGAAGATGCGTAAATGCAGGGGTTCTGAACCGGCAATAGACAAGGTATCATAAAAGAATTTGTCTTCCTGGTTCCACATACCCTGTTCATTCAACGCTTCGGCAATCAATACAAAGTGCTCAAAGAATTTGGTGGCGGTGTCTTCAAATGAATCATCGTGCATGGCAATTTCCAATGCCATGTCCATCATATTCAAAGCATACATCCCCATCCAGCTGGTGCCATCGGCCTGCTCCAGTTCCATATCACCATGCACCAGGTGACTGCGGTTAAACACCCCGATGTTATCCAAACCAAGGAAGCCACCCTGGAACATGTTGTTACCATTGGAGTCTTTCCGGTTGATCCACCAGGTGAAATTGATGATGAGCTTTTGAAATATGCGTTTCAGGAAAGGGATGTCTCCCTTACCGGTTTGTTTTTTTTCAATGCGGTACACTTCCAGTGCCGCCCACGCCTGTACCGGTGGGTTCACATCACTGAAGTTCCATTCGTAAGCCGGCAGTTGCCCATCGGGTTTCATATACCATTCCCGCATAATGAGGGTAAGCTGGTGCTTGGCAAAAACCGGGTCAACCATAGCCATTGGTATACACTGAAAAGCCAGGTCCCAGGCTGCATACCAGGGGTATTCCCATTTATCGGGCATACAAATAATATCCTGGTTCTTGAGGTGTTTCCAGTCGTGGTTGCGGCCCGTTAACCGGCCAGGAGTGGGCGGGTTGAGCCCGTCACCGGTGGTGAGCCATTTTTCTACATCGAAGTGATAATACTGTTTGCTCCATAATAACCCGGCCAGCGCCCGGCGTTGAATTTTTGCAAGTCCGCTATTGGATGAATTATTCAACACCTTAGCATAAAATTCATCCGCTTCCTGTTTGCGCAGGGTAAATACATCCTCAAAGCCAGGCGCAAAAGGATTTTCTATAGCCTTGCTGCTAAGCCGCAAATGAATTGTTTCGGAGCGGCCGCCCTGGATCCGTAATTTATATACGGGTGCAAACTTGGTCCCTGATTTCTTTTGGCGCAAGGCCTCTGCATTCTCGCCTTTTATAATAGCGCCATGAAATGCATCTTTGGTGAATGGCGATAAATTGGGTTTGCCATTTACCTTTTCAAAGTTGGTTTCGTTCTCGGTAAAGAGAACAGTATTTGGCGTTTGATAATATAAATAATAAGTACCAAGCCGGTGATGGGTTGCTTTTACCGAGGTCTTATCCCGCCAGGAGATTGAGGGCTTTTTCTTCGAGGAGTCGTGACTCCAGCGATTGTAAAACCATAGGGTAGGCAGCAGCGTTATTTCGGCCGATTTGGTATGATGGTTATGAATATTGATCTTGATGGAAATATCCTTCGAGTTGTGTTTGGCGTAGGTTACATTAACATCAAAATATTCATTGTTATTAAAGATACCGGTATCGAGGATCTCGTACTCCGGTTCTGTTCTTGATCGCTGGCGGTTTACAGCCAGCAGTTCGTCGTAAGGGAATTTCTGTTGTGGGTATTTATACAAATACTCCATGTAGTAATGTGTAGGCAAATTGTCGAGGTAGTAATACAGTTCTTTTACATCCTCGCCGTGGTTACCTTCATAGTTGCCGAGGCCAAACAGGCGCTCTTTCAAAATGGCGTCTTTACCATTCCACACAGTAATAGCAAAACACAGGTTTTGAAAGAAATCGGAAATGCCGGCAATCCCATCCTCACCCCAGCGATAGGCGCGAAAACGCGCCTGGTCGTGGGTAAGATAATTCCAGGCATCGCTATTTGGACTAAAGTCTTCCCTGACAGTTCCCCATTGGCGTTCGCTTAAATACGGTCCCCATTGTTCCAAAGGGATCTTCCTTGTGGAATTAACCGCAAGTCGTTGATGTTCTGCACTCATGATCCGGTTTTCTTCTACTTTAAATATTAATACCGTGGCAAGCGACCGGCGGTAAGCATCAATTATCAATTAATGGTACATAATACGTTTATGAAGTTACTGTATAGGAGGCAT
>JAJKIL010000222.1 GCA_021154515.1 Niastella sp.
AAAACCGATTCAAACAATGCGATGATCCTGAATGAAGCGGCTGTAAAGATCCTGGGATACAGCTCCCCTTCGCAGGCAATTGGCAGGCGGTTTAAACAATGGGGACATGAAGGGCAGATCATTGGCGTAATAAAAGACTTTAATTATCATTCATTGCAATCACCCATAAAGCCGTTGACCATGCGTATGGAATGGCCCCAGCTCAGGTTGTTATCAGCTAAGGTGAATGCCGCCGGTATCCAATCCAGCATCGCAGCCATTGAAAAAGAATTTAAATCGGTGATCCCGAACCGGCCATTCAGCTATTATTTCATGGATGAATTCTTTGACCGGCAATACCGCAGTGAAGAACGCTTTGGCAGACTGTTCCTGAATTTTGCGGCACTGGCTATCTTCATCTCCTGTTTAGGCTTATTGGGGCTTGCATCTTACAGCACCATGCAACGTACCCGGGAGATCGGCATCCGCAAAGTGATGGGCGCTTCGGTATCGAATATCATCAACCTGTTATCAAGAGAATTTTTAAAACTGGTGTGCATCTCTTTCCTTATTGCCGCACCCGTTGCCTGGTATTTTATGAACAAATGGCTGCTCGATTTTGCTTACCGTACCAATATCAGCTGGTGGGTATTTGCCGGGGCAGGTATGCTGGCCGTGCTGATAGCCCTTTTAACCATCAGCTTCCAGGCCTTTAAGGCAGCCGTAGCCAATCCCGTAAAATCACTGAGAACCGAATAGTTTCAAACCCAGAAAAAAGTAGACCACATGTTCAAGAATTATCTCAAAACCGCATGGAGAAGCATAGTACGCAGCAAAGCGTTCTCCCTGATAAATATAACCGGCCTGTCAATAGGCATGGCAGCCAGCCTGCTGGTATTTATTGTAGTGAAGTACGAATTGAGTTACGATACGTTTCAACCCAACTACAATCGAATATACCGCGTGGTAACGCAGGATAAATTCGACAACGACATTACCCACAACGCCGGCATACCCGTGCCTGCGCTGGCAGCTTTACGGAATGAATTTCCTCATATCCAATTTGGCGCGCTGCGTTCAACCTATGGCAGTCAGATCACGGTGCCTTCCGCTACAAATGGGTCTGGCAACAAGTTTATTGAGGCAACCGGCATCTTTTTTATGGAACCACAATTTTTCAATGTGTTCCGGTACGACTGGCTGGCGGGTAATGCTGCCGTCTTAAAAGACCCGGGCACTGTGGTGCTCGATGAAAAAACAGCTGCCAAATACTTCGGTAACTGGAAGCAGGCCATGGGCAAAACGTTGTTACTGGAAAATATGCTTCCATTAAAAGTAAATGGCATTATAAAGAATGTACCCGCGAATTCCGATCTGCCATTATCTGTGTTGATATCTTATGAAATCCTAAAAGAATACGGTTAATATTTTTCTCATGCTGATCAATGGAACAGCACCTCCAGCAATTTCAACATTTTTGCCCTGCTGCCACCCGGAGTAAAAATGGAAGACGTAAATAAGGGTTTGTTACAATTCAGCAAGAACCATTACCAGCATTTACATGCCAATTCCATAAAAACAAACTCGCTGCAACCATTAAGCAGCATCCATTTCGACCGCCAGTATGAATCATTTGGCGATCATGTGACCAGTAAATCAACACTGCTTACGTTGTTGCTCATAGGCATATTTATTATCCTGATGGCCTGTGTGAACTTTGTAAATCTGTCAACGGCCTTATCAGTTAAACGGTCGAAAGAAGTGGGCATTCGCAAAGTGCTGGGCAGTAACCGCGGACAGTTGTTTAAACAGATCATGAGCGAAACAGCCGTGATAGTAGGCATTTCTATAATGGTGGCCCTGGGCATTGCTTACCTGGCGCTGCCCTACATTAAACATATTGCTTCCATACAGGAATCGCTTACGCTGTTTACACCAGCCACTATCAGCATGATACTGGGTATAGGCATTGCGGTAACAGGGCTGGCAGGGTTGTACCCATCACTGGTAATGTCGAAGCTAAACCCCATCAATGCTTTAAAGAATAAAATGGTATCGGCCAATGTAGGTGGAGTATCATTAAGAAGAGGATTGGTGGTGATGCAATTTTCTATTTCACAGGTATTGATCATTGCAACTGTTGTTGCGATCAGCCAGATGAACTTTATCAAAAATGCCGATCTGGGTTTTCAAAAAGAAGGCGTGCTGATAATGAATGTAAGCGCTGATAGCAATTCGGTAAAAAAACAAAATGCTTTTAAACAACAATTGTTACAAATACCCAGTATAAGATCGGTTAGTCTTAGTTCCGATGAACCATCATCCGACAATACCTGGTCAACGAATTTCGCTTATGACCACCAGCCTGATGAAAAATTCCAGCTAACGCTGAAATATGCCGATGCCGATTACATAAAGACATTTGGTTTGCAACTGGTGGCCGGCCGCGCCGTTCAGGAAAGCGATACCATGCGGGAAGGCATGATCAATGAAACCCTGGTAAAAAAACTGGGCGTAAAAAACGTCAATGATGTTATTGGTAAAAGCATTCGGGTGGGCAGAAACAAGTGGTATCCTATTGTAGGCGTCATGAAAGACTTCAAAACCAATTCACTGAAGGAACAAATAAAACCGCTGTTTATTTCAACGCAAAAGAATTTTTATACCCGGGTGGGCATTAAATTAAACACCAGCAATATAGCTGCCACCAAAGCAGCCATTCAAAAAACCTGGGACCAGTACTTTCCTGAATACGCCAGCTCCCCTGCTTTCTTCGATGAACGCATTGCGGAATTCTATCAGCAGGAGGAACAGTTGTCGCTGTTGTATAAGATCTTTGCTGGGCTGGCCATTTTTATTTCCTGCCTGGGTTTATACGGACTGGTTTCATTTATGGCGGTGCAAAAAACAAAAGAGGTAGGCATCAGGAAAGTATTGGGCGCTTCTATTACCAGTTTGTTGCAATTGTTCTCAAAAGAGTTCACCGTTCTTATCATTGTATCCTTCTTTTTTGCGATGCCGGTTGCTTGGTATATGATGCATAGCTGGCTGAATAATTTTGTATACCGCGTTCCTTTAAGTATCTGGTTCTTTGTTAGCGCCATCGTTGGCTCCGTAGCCATAGCCTGGATAACCGTGGGCTATAAAGCGATCAAAGCAGCATTGGCCAACCCGGTGAAAGCATTGAGAAGCGAGTAGAAATTGATAACCTAATATCAGCAAATCATGTTTAAGAACTATATAAAGATAGCCCTGCGAAATCTTTGGAAAAGCAAAGGCTTTTCGGCTATCAACATAATCGGGTTGGCCATTGGCCTGGCCACCTGTTTGCTCATTATGCTCTTTGTGCTCGATGAGCTCAGCTACGACCGTTATAATAAAAAAGCCGGTCGCATTTACCGGGTAGATAGCGATATAAAATTTGGCGGTAACCATTTTGTACTGGCAACAGTAACCGACCCCATGGGCCCTACGCTAAAAAAAGATTACCCGCAGATAGAGCAGTATGTACGTTTTAGGGGTATGGGCGGCCTGCTGGTAAAAAAGGGCAATGAGAATGTACAGGAAGACCATGTAATATATGCCGATTCTACCCTGTTCGATGTATTCACCCTGCCCATAATCGATGGCAACCCGCAAACAGCGTTACAGGCGCCCAACAGCCTGGTGATCACTGAAACCACTGCGCGTAAATACTTCAACACTACACAGGCAGTTGGCAAAAATTTCATCGTCAACAACCGGGATAATTATAAGGTCACCGGGGTTATCAAAGACATTCCTGCACAGTCACATTTCAATTACGACTTCTTTGTATCCATGGCTACCCTCGAAGAAAGCCGGCGTAATAACTGGTTAAGCAACAACTTTAACACGTATATCGTATTAAAGGAAGGCGCCGATCCCAAAAAGCTGGAAGCGCAATTTGATGCGCTGGTTGAAAAATATGTAGGTCCGCAGGTGATGCAGTTTATGTCGATCAACCTCGACGAGTTTAAAAAAAGCGGGAACTACGAAAAGCACTTCTTAACTCCGCTCACCAGCATTCACCTGCATTCAGATAAAGAAGCAGAATTAGGTCCCAACAGCAACATTCAATATGTATATATTTTTTCGGCCATTGCTTTTTTCATTTTACTGATCGCCTGTGTGAACTTTATGAACCTGTCAACCGCGCGATCGGCAAACCGCGCCCGGGAAGTAGGTGTACGAAAAGTATTGGGCTCATTAAAAGCCAACCTGGTAAAACAATTTCTTACCGAAAGCATTCTGATCAGTTGCATTGCGTTGGTACTGGCCCTCGCGCTTACCTTTGCCATGCTGCCCACTTTCAATCACCTGTCGGCAAAAGAAATTAAGCTTGACCTGCTTTCAAGCCCATGGCTATTGCCCATTCTGTTGATGATGGTGTTGATAACCGGTTTGCTGGCAGGCAGCTATCCCGCCTTTTATTTGTCGTCCTTTAAACCCATACAGGTTATCAAAGGCAAGCTGGCTTCGGGTTTTAAAACAAGCTGGTTACGCAGCGGGCTGGTGGTGTTTCAGTTTGCCATTTCCATCATACTCATTATTGCCACCATTGTGATCTATAAACAACTCCGTTATATTCAATCTCATAAAACCGGGTTTAACCGCGAACAGGTATTGGTGTTACATAATACCCAACCACTGGGCAGCAAGGCAAAAACATTTAGGGATGAAGTGGTAAAAATTTCGGGCGTTGAAAATGCTACCATGACCGGTTATTTACCTACCAATGGCTGGCGAAATGATAACCCGGTCTTTGCCGATCCCACCCTCGATCAAAAAAAGGCCGTATCCATGCAAACCTGGGATGTAGACGATCAATATATTCCAACCTTGGGTATGCAACTGGCAGCCGGCCGCAATTTCTCTATGGAATTTCCAACAGACTCTACAGGCATTATCATCAACGAAGCCGCCGCGAAGATGTATGGGTTTAACGATCCCATTGGTAAAAACCTGTATTTCATCCGCGATCTTAACAACCCCAAAAATGTCTCTACCCTGCATATTGTTGGCATTGTAAAGGATTTTAATTTCAGCAGCTTGCGGCAACAGGTAATGCCCCTCTCATTTTTCTTGGGACAAAACCCGGGCAACATAGCCCTGCGAATACACAGTACCGATATTCATCACCTCGTAACGCAAATTGAAAGACTGTATAAAGAGCTGGCGCCCGGTGAGCCATTTAATTATACGTTCATGGATGAAGACTTCAGTAATATTTACCGTACCGAACAACGGATGGGCGTAATTGCCATTTCATTTTCTTCGCTGGCTATTTTAATTGCCTGTTTAGGTTTGTTCGGACTGGCAGCTTATGCGGCTGAACAACGTACCAAAGAGATCGGTATCAGAAAAGTGCTGGGCGCCACCGTAAGTAATATTACCGCCATGTTGTCAAAAGACTTTTTGAGGCTGGTGATCGTAGCAGCAGTTATTGCTTTTCCATTGGCATGGTGGGTTATGCACAGCTGGTTGCAGGACTTCGCGTATCGCACCAGCATCAGCTGGTGGGTGTTTATTATGGCCGGTGTAGTAGCCGCATTGATAGCCGTGTTTACCGTAAGCTTTCAAACAATAAGAGCCGCGTTAATGAACCCGGTGAAGAGTTTGCGCAATGAGTAACAGGGTGTACGCCGTTGTATCAAAACCGGACAGTTTCTGTATCGAAAACAAACGCACACGCCAATGATTCCCTTATAGTATCTTGCAAATCATCCTATTACATTCTGGCATGTATTGGGACTTAACTACAAACCAAGAACAAAAAATATGATCGAACTAAAGCACATTTCAAAATGGTACCAGGTAGGCGGTAAACCAACATTTATATTAAAAGATATTAATCTGACGATCAAAGAAGGGGAATTTGTTTCCATCATGGGGCCCTCCGGTTCAGGCAAATCAACCCTGCTGCACATCCTGGGTATGCTCGATGATGCCAACGAAGGCGAATATATTTTTATGGACCAGCCAGTGCATTCACTGAAAGAAAAGCAACGTTCACAAGTATATAAGCAATATGTAGGTTTTGTTTTTCAGGCCTACCACCTCATCGACGAGTTAACGGTGTACGAGAATATTGAAACGCCGCTTATTTATCAAAACATCAAAACAAACGAACGCAAGGCCATGGTGGCCGATATGATCGATCGTTTTAATATCGTTGGCAAAAAAGACCTCTTCCCTACCCAGCTTTCCGGTGGTCAGCAACAGTTGGTAGGTATTGCCCGCGCCCTTATTGCCAAACCCAAATTGTTACTGGCCGATGAACCAACCGGTAACCTGAATTCAAAACAGGGCGAAGAGATCATGGAGCTGTTCAAACAATTAAATAAAGAAGGCGTAACCATTGTGCAGGTAACCCATTCAGAAAAGAACGCGGGGTACGGTTCGCACATTATTAACCTTTTGGATGGAAGAATAGAAAAGGGAAATTAGTGTTGACCAGTTGACCAGTTAACCAGTTGACGAGGTGAAAGATTTTGGGTTGACAAAGTTGATAGAGTTGACAGGGTTGATAAAAGGGCGAAGGATGAGATGAGTTAGAGATGAAAATAGAGAGGAATGTTACCATTTCGCGAGCCC
>JAJKIL010000223.1 GCA_021154515.1 Niastella sp.
ATTCCTTTATTATTTGCTTCATCGCACTCTTTCCGTTATGCATCAGTTTTATCCAATACATTCCCGCGGGCAGTTGTTTCGCATCGAATGGAACGCGATTGATGCCGGCTTTCATGGCACCATTCACCAGCAGGGCTACCTGCCGGCCCATTACATCAAATACACTCAGTTGAACCTGACTATCTTTCTCTATATTGAATGTGATGGTGTTGGCTGCATGAAAAGGATTGGGATAACTATTGAGCGTTTCTTTTATGGCAGCGGCTTCTTCTTCCATTACGCGCGCTGTTAATGAGGAACTGGTTTGCACGTGCACTTCGGTATAACTATTCCAGGCGTTTACACTGTTGCCATGTCCCACAATGCGAACATATTTTGCAGAAGTAGCGGCAATGGTAAATGTTTCCAGGTTCAGGCTGGTGCCGCTGCTTACCAGGTTGGATGCTTTTGTGCTCCAGCTGGCGCCATCGGTACTGGTTAAGATATCAAAAGTAGAACTGCGGGTATTACCACTATAAAAAGCGATCTGCACCCCGGTAACTGTAGTGGTACTGTTCAGGCAGAACTGGATCCATTGCCCGTCGCCACTGGCCGACCAGCGGGTGTTGAGGTCATTATCTAACACATTCGCCGGTACATTGCCATCATCGCTGCTGGCCACAACAGGCAAACACGCTGCCGGATCGGAACCATTGGCGCCAACCATCGATGTGGTCAGTATTTGCGCGATCACCGGCGCAGTTGATACTTCATCAGCGCCAATATCCTTTGTTCCGCTACGGCTTTGTCCGTCCATATCAACAGTAACATCCGTATACGTTCCTGTGGCTGCATTGATGGCCGGACTACCCGATTGCAAATGGAAAGTGCCGGTTGCATCGCGGGCCAGCAAAGGATTTACCACCGTATACCCACTCGATGGCATGGAACCGCCGCCATTGGCCTGGTACACGATGTTGTTCGACCACACAGCACCTGTATAGGGACCAGCAATAGAAGCCGCCGGGCCACCGCCCTGTATAATGTTGTTGGCAAACGTAGTAGCAGTAGCGCCTAACCCGTTTGTACGACCGGACTGTACATAGTTAGTGGTATTATTTACCAGGGTATTGAAAACGATCACACACCGATCGGGCCGGTCGTGCACGGTTAAAGCATCGCCATTGGCCACTTCCCCATCCCCATTACCAATATTGATGGCCGGGTCACAGTTTTCGAAGTGATTACTGAAGATGAGGTGATCGTCGCCAAAGATGCGGATGCCGGGTGTATTGATAAAGTAATTACCATACACGATACTGTGATTCCCATGCCGCAGGGTGAATTGCGCCGGGCAATTGCGAATGGTATTATACCGAACCGTAACCGCGCTCGACTTAACAGAGATCAATTCATTTTCGCCCTCACATTGTTCAAAAAGATTATACTCAACAATACTGTTGCTTGAAGAAAGGCTGTACCCGCTTAAACCAAACTGGAGTGTTTCTGCACCATTACCTGTTTGAGGCTGCTGATCTAAAAAATAGTTGTGATGAATGTGCAGGCGTTGTGCGATCTGGCTACCTGTTCCCCGTACGGCAATAAAACGGCCGAGTGCATCCTTATGTTGAAAGGTGTTATAATCTACTTCATGATCGTTGCCATTCAGCAACAGGTCTTCCCCTTCACCGGGAGTTTGAAAAAGATTGCGCGTCCAGCGGCAAAAGCTGGTGCCACTGGCCATAGTAGCCTGCGAAGCATTGAAAGTGAACTTGAAGCCTTTAATAATAATGTACTTTGCCGGGCTCACGATATTAATACCAGCCGTACCATTTATTTCAGCGCCGCCTATTGATTGCGCCTGAATGGTAATGGGCGCCGCAGCGGTTCCCTGTTTGCTGATAGTAATATCTGTACTGGCTGTATAAACGCCGTTGGCCAGGATGATGATATCACCCGGCGCTGCATTATTGATAGCAGTTTGCAAAGCCGATAAAGAAGAAACATTTACAGTAGCGGCATGAAGCGCCGGTACTGCGCATAGCAATACAAGTAATAAATAAATTAAGGTTTTCATTGTTTTGATTGTTTAAGGCCATCGCACAGACGTATGACAATCCCTGGCAGGCATTGACCTACCTGTTTGATGACAGGAATGAATAGTTAAGAGGAGGCTATACTATTCCTGCATATCCTTTTAACAATGTTGAAGAAGAAGGTAAAATTTGCAACTGCCGCAAGATGCCGCATAAATCACACCGCAATTACAAATGGGGAAAACTAAAAGGAGTAGCAGGAAAAAAGATAGTACTGGTTTACGTTAGTAACAGGAGTATATGTTACCCATATACCAGGTGATGGTTGTTTTTTTCATTTGACAGCATTTTGGTTTAATCGTTATGGTATATGAAGTAACTATATTTTGACTGTTATTATTTCCCGGTTATTATCAGGTAAATAAACAATCTTACCACAAATAGGATTTTACCATAATATCGCCACAGGATCACGGGCAGCAGCAAACTCCTAAGGAGCCTGCGCTGAATATAATTCTATGCTTCCACTTTTCGACATGGTGCTGCTAAGCAGAAAGCTTTGTTCTTTTTTACCGTATAAGATGCGCACATAGGCGGTATTGGGCGGAAAGGTTCCAAGACTTTCGGCATAGATCACCAACCGGTTGGGATAACCGGGATACAAGGGTATTTTTATAATGTAAGGCTTTTCTTTTAAACACAGTTTGGGTACTATCAACTGTCCATTATAATACACGCTGATGGTATCGCCATCGACAATGCCATTATCCATAAAGCGGATCTCGGCGGAATCGGCGTTTACGACGTACCGGGTGGCCTGCGATACCGCCCTGCCGGCAAAGTAATCGCGGCCTGCCATTGAATCCTTGTATACAGGTTTTACAAAATTAAAACTGGTGCCGGCGGTTTTAGTAGTGAATTGGCGCGGCGTAATATCCGGATCATACAAAAAAGCTGGTTTATACACCAGTGACCCGATGTTTTTGCTATAGCGGGCTACAATATTACAAAGCGTATCACATCTTCTTTCCCCCTGTAATACCACACTGTCCCCCTGCTTTTCAAAGTTGTACTTCATGCTGTCGCATAAATTACAATGCTTGGCCCAGGTGTAACGACCGGGTGGGTCTTTAAAATACAGCACTTCCTTTAATTTGGTCATGATGTAATGGTCATAGATGCGACCGGTAATGCGGGTATGTAAACGTACGGTAGTATCAGAAGGAAGAATGCATTGCACCACCCCTTCAAACTGCGCCCCATTCATTTTGGTGATCTGCAGCCGGGTATCGAAGGTTTTGGTGAGTTTACTTTTCTCGCCAAAATACACGCCTTTCCAGGTGCCTTTTAACCATTGATTATCCTGACCAAGGCCAGGTAAAACCGATAGCACCCCAACCAGGAATGACACTACAACCAGTATATATTTATTCATTATTTGTACAGTTGAACTGTACGGTCCAGGGCGGGTAAGCAGGCAATTTAAACCCAAAAAACAACCCGGCAAAACGGAAAATGCAAAAAAAACCCCGACAATATCGTCGGGGACCTTTTCCTCTTAAACATGTAGTATTGCGGATAGAACAAAACCAGGGTCAATTATGCCACGGTTAAAATGGCCTCATGCTGCTTATACAGCACTTTCGAAAACAATTCCTCATCCAACAGGTCATTTACCGATTTTATAATGAAATCCGGGGTATAGCCAAACTGGTCGAGGTCTGACTCCTGCGTAACGCCCGACAGCGTTAAGACTGTTGTAAAGCCCATAGAACCGGCGCCCAGGATGTCGGTGCCCATAGTATCGCCGATCATAATGGTTTCGTCGGTTGACAGTTGTAACAGCTTACGGGCCATACGCATCATTACCGGACTAGGCTTACCCACACTAAATGCCTGCTTGCCGGTAGCAAATTCAAGCATGGCGACAAACGCGCCACAACCAGCCCGGTATTTTCCATGTCCTACAGAGCAATTGGGATCAAGGTTGGTAGCGATCAACTTCGATGCGTTCATGATCATGTTAATCGCTTTATCAACCGATTCCAGCATAATGGTACGGCCTTCACCGATGATCACATAATCAGGATGATCGTCAACAATGGAATAACCTACATTATGTAATTCAGTCAACAAACCACCTTCACCAATTACATAGGCTGTGCCGTGTTCTTTACGGGAAGCCAGGTAACGCGCGGTTGCCATACCACAGGTAAATATATCTTCGTCGGTTACATTAAAACCCAATTTGCGCAATTTGTAGCTCACGTCGCGGGGTGTACGCTGACTGTTATTCGTCAGGAATAAAAAAGGATAGCCTTTGTCACGCAAAGAGTTGATGAACTCTACTGCGCCGGGAATAGGTTCACTGCCTCTGTAAATAACCCCATCCATGTCGATAAGAAAGCCCTTTTGTGCCATAGGTTAAATTTTTAGATTTAAAAATTGCTGCTTTTTCAAATGACAACCATCCTTCGGCTCTGTTCAGGATGTGGGCAAACGCCAAAATGAAATATTTTAAGCTGGCAAGAATTATTATCGGCGGCAAGAATTTGGCAAGGAGTGATTCAGAAAAAGTGTGCAGAGTGCTTAGGCAAGTATTGTTATAAAACGAGCAGTCGCTGTGTTTATTGTATAAAGCAAATATACAGGTTATGAGTATATAATAAGTTAATCGAACATTAAGTTATTGAGGTCAATGGTGAATGGGCAATGGTGAATATGGCTCGTTTATATGATGCAGGTAATGTTTTGAGTGACTTTATCGTTATTAAGAGGCGTATATTATTACATGGGGCAGTCTGAAAAAAAGTTACTTTTTTGGCAAAAGGCCCTCCTACGCTAAAGCTTCGGCGGGCGAAGCAGAGAAATTAAAAAGTCGAGCCCTCGACTTCGCTCACGGTCTCTTTAACCTGTCAACTCCGTCAACACTATCAACTTTTATTCCTGGTCAACTGATCAACTGGTTAACTGATCAACTGGTTAACTGGTCAACTTGTTAACTTGTTAACCTGTTAACTTGTCAACTCTATCAACCCCGTCAACTCTATCAACTTGTATTCCTGGTTAACTGGTCAACTGGTTAACTGGTCAACTTCCAACCTACGCACCATCATTCTCCTCTAAATCCTTCAGCGCCTTATTAAACCGATACAACACCTCCACATACTTCTCCAACACGGGTAATAATAACCAGCCGGTGGCCTTACCATCAACCAGCATAAAATAATATTGTACGGCGCGTTTGATATCTTTTTGTTCCAGGCAAACCCATAAGCGCGTTAACCAGAAATTGATCACTTCTGATGAATGGTATTGTTCATATCCCGGTACTGCTTCGCGTATATCCCGGTGTGTATAGATCTGATCAAACCGACTATCCTGCTCCCGTTGGATCAGCGCGCCTAACGCCAGGCTAAAGTTCAACACCGGATAATATTTGTACATTTTGACCGCATGCTTTTTGGCCACGTCGCATAAGGAAGGAAGATCGAGCAGCACGCCCTGTTCGTAAATGGTTTGCAGGGCCAATGGATTGTGCGCATACTCGTTAGCCAGTGCCGCCATACCATCTTCAAACTGACGCATCAGTTGTTCATTGTTGCGATCCAGCAAGTCGGCGAGGTCATCAGTTTGCTTTACCACGGCCAGGTGTTCTTCAAAATGTTCTTCCAGCACGTTATTGGGTGCTTCTGCACCATGGCCAATTTCATCCCACATCTCGTGCCATTGCACTTCTTCTTGGGGTGTGCAGGTATTTATTTCGGGGGGAAGTAACCGGGTGAGCAGTTCTGCATGAATGGTGATCTGCTCCAACACCGATCGTTGCTGTACCTTTTCGGTATTCAACATATCGTCTGAGCGAATGTTCTGCACATTGCTTAAACTTACTTCACCGGGTGGAATGTTATCTATTAACAGGTTGATGCCAGATGAATCTTCCCGTAACCGGGGTGGCACGCCTGGTTCCTCAATGGTATAATAATAATTTCCTTCGCCTGCATATTGTTTCAACTTGGCCAGTACCTCGGCAAACTGCCCTGAACGTTCCACGATCAAATGTGGCAATCCGTCAGTACCTAAAGGAACATCGATCACCGGCACTGCATTATTGTCTTCTTCCAGAATATAGCGGGTAATTTCAAAATTGTGGTGAGGATGAATATCAAACTCGAGGGCAAAATCATGACCGGCATAAACAATATTGTGCGCAAGGGCATAATCTATTTCCTTGAAATCTGCCAACTCCTGGCCGTATTCTTCAAAAAATTCATTTTCTGAGGTATTGAAAAAAAACACGGTGTCTTTTACCCCGAGACACAACAGATCAACCCGATACAAACCAATAGTAACATTTCCGTTCGTATGTTTTCGCATTACCGATACATTGGCGATCTGACTTTCTTCCCAGTCTTTATTCACCATACATTTACTCACGGGCAATGTGCGTGCCTTTGTTTGCACGTATTTTCGGGGAGAGAGCGTTTGCATACCTATGTTTTATTGTTGTGCTACCTGGGGTGGAACAATCGTTTCTTATATTTTCACGAGTAGTTTGTCCCGGACCTTCAAAGTAAACGCATTTTGATATACAACTACATAAAAGTTGTTGTCATAATTTTCACACATTTCTGCACACAAATGATAATCGACTGTTTGATACTGCTTTGTAATTAATGAATATTTTGACATTCATCATTAAATTTTGTTACCCCCATTGTGGTATTGGTATGCCCGTGACAAACCCCTAGATTTGGGTGTCTTTTTTACCGTTCCCACTCCTACCCACGTACTAATAAATAAATCATATGCAATTGCCTGTCACATTCACCAAAACACTGTCATTTTTTCTTTTAACTTTTCTACCCGCAACAACCTGCATATTGATAAGTTGCAGCAGCACTAAAATAATTACCGAATACGATTGCGCCGACGCCACCAACATCAACAAAGACACTACCGTTTGGCATTACTGTTGGGGATTGATCCAGTCGAAAGACATTCGTCCACAATGCGATAAACGGTACAATCACCTCAATAAAGTGGTAGTAAAATCAACGCCGGCACACGTGT
This sequence comes from Niastella sp., assembly GCA_021154515.1. GTDB lineage: Bacteria > Bacteroidota > Bacteroidia > Chitinophagales > Chitinophagaceae > Niastella. The sequence continues at coordinate 7,089 of JAJKIL010000223.1, forward strand.
TATTAACGGTTATTACTTTGGGAATTGTAATACCTCAGAAGATCAGCTGGTGTTGCGCCCCACCTAACCCGCAACCGGGTCATTTAGGAAATTAGTATAGAGTTGACGAGTTGACCAGTTAAAAAAATACAACTAAAAACACATGGCTTTACCTGATGGCATTCTTGCGCTCCCCATTACCGACTGGCAAAACGGTCACCAGAACTTTACTGTTACATTAACAAAAGATGCAAGTTTTAATCTTCGGCTGCCCTTCGATTTCTCCCAACAGGAAAAGAATTACCAGGCTACCACAAAAAACTTTCAATGGTTGATACAACATGCCATTGACAATAACATCCGCCTGCGGGCGCTTGGCAATGGCTGGAGCTTTAGCGATGTGGCAGTTTGTAATGGCGGACTGGTTGATACCCGTGAGCTGCGAACGTTCTTTAGCATGGGCAATAGTTTTTTATCGCCTTCATACCTCGCTACTGGTAAAACTGCACAAGACCTTGTTTTTACGCAATGCGGCATGAGCATTTTACAAATGAACAAGGAGCTGGAAGAAGAGAATGGCTGGATGCGTTGCCTGCGTGCTTCCGGCGCCAGTAACGGACAAACCATTGCAGGCGCCACTGCTACGGGCACTCATGGCGCCGGGTTTAAAGTGGGCGCCGTACATGACGCCATTGTCGGTTTACATCTTGTCACCGGCGCCAATCGTCATGTGTGGCTCGAACGGGCATCGTACCCCGTAGCCTCGCAAGCCTTTACCGACTGGCTGGGCGCTGAAGTGTTTCGTGATGATGATCTGTTCAATTCCGCCGTAGTAAGTTTTGGCAGTTTTGGTTTTGTACATGGTATACTGCTGGAAACAGAACCTATTTTCCTGCTGGAGAAACACACCTCATCAAACATTCCTTATAACGACAAACTAAAACAAGCTATCAATGAATGGCAATTCGAGGCGCTCGATGATTTTCTCCCCTTCCCGCCCGAAAGCCCCGGTCGTAGTTTATATCATTTTGAAGTGATCGTAAATCCGCATCGCTTTGCCGTTGACGATGCAGACAAAGGCGTATTCCTGAGAGCCATTTATAAAACGCCTTATAGAACTGATTACGACAAACCCGCCTTACCCGCCGATAAGTTTCAATATGGCGATGAACTGCTTGGCCTGGTACAAACTGTTTTAGATAATATCGGTAAGAAGCTTACGCAAAAACTGGTGCCGCCACTGGTAACCAAATTATTTCCGCTGGCGTTTGCCGCCAATGAACAGGCTACCGGCACTATTGGCGAGATCTTTACCAATACCAAATTCCGGGGCAAAGCAGCGAGCGCCGCCATTGCTATCGACACTTCTAATGCCAGCCGCGCTATTGAAGAAATTGTGGAACTAAACAAAAAGACACCGTTTGCCGGCGCGCTGGCCCTGCGTTTTGTAAAAGGTACGCAGGCCACCCTTGGCTTCACTAAATTCAAAAAGACCTGTGTGCTGGAAATGGATGGCGTTGAATCAGCCACCAGCCGCCAATTCTTCAGCAGCGTGTGGAACCGGTTTGAAGCGATCGGCCTCCCCTATGCCTTACACTGGGGCAAGATCAACTTCAACCTAACCGAACCGCGCATTCGCCAAATGTATGGCGATGCGGCGGTAAACAAATGGTTGACGGCGAGACACAAGTTGTTGGATGAGGTGACGCAGCGGGTGTTTAATAATGCTTTTATGGAAAGAACGGGGTTGATTTAGTTGACAAGTTAACTAGTTGACCAGTTGACGAGTTAACCAGTTGACCAGGAATACAGGTTGATAGGTTTACTTCCTACACTCTCACATAGATCTTCTTCTTATCCATCCAATACCCAACACTCCAGCAAAGCAACATATACAACACCGCCTGTACCAACGCACCGAAATAAGGCGTCGCCAGATGAATGAAAATATTATCATATAACCATTTGAAGACGGTGGTGCCGGATGGCAATCTGAATACGTTCCACAAAATAACCAGCACTTCAGACAACAGGTAAATGAACAGCGGGTTTTTGCCAAATACCTGGAAGAAAGGAGTCCACGAAGTTTTTTGCTGAATATCGGCTATGTAAACAATAGCAGCTATGATGAGACAATCAATTCCCACGGTTTGTAATACAAAGGAACTGGTCCAGATCTTTTTATTGATGGGGAA
>JAJKIL010000224.1 GCA_021154515.1 Niastella sp.
ATAAAGGCTTTGGCATAAAAACCTTCCAGGCAGAAGATGAAATTGCGGGTATTTCTGCGGCCATCGGGGCTGCTTATGGCGGCAACCTGGGGGTTACTACTACTTCCGGTCCCGGTATGGCATTGAAGGGCGAGGCTATGGGTCTGGCTGTGATGCTGGAGATCCCCCTGCTTATCTGCGATATTCAACGGGGTGGACCTTCAACCGGTTTACCTACCAAAACGGAACAAAGCGATCTGTTACAAGCCTATTATGGCCGTAATGGCGAATGCCCCATGCCGATTGTATCGGCCAGCACCCCGAGTGATTGTTTTGATGCGGTGTATGAAGCGGTGCGCATTGCAGTGCAACATATGACGCCGGTGATCTTCCTGAGCGATGGATATATCGCCAATGGTGCTGAACCCTGGCGTTTCCCCCAAAGTGACGACCTGCCGCCTATACCGGTTAAATTCAAAACCGAACTGGGGCATGGAGAAGATAAATTCCAACCTTATTTGCGTGATGAAAAACTGGTTCGTCCCTGGGCTATTCCGGGTGTGCCTGGTTTGGAACACCGCATTGGGGGTTTGGAAAAACAAAACAATACCGGTAACGTAAGTTACGATCCCGAGAATCACCAGTTGATGGTGAAGATCAGACAGGAGAAAGTTGATAAGATAGCTGATTATATACCTGAACAAACTTTAGACAGCGGTCCTGAAACCGGTAAGATCCTCGTGCTGGGTTGGGGTAGTACGTATGGCGCTATTAAGAGTGCGGTGGCTGAATTGCAACAACAAGGGTATGCAGTAAGCCATGCGCATTTAAGATATGTACGTCCCTTCCCCAAAAACCTGGGCGCCATACTCAAAAACTTTGAGCAGGTGTTGATCCCTGAGATCAATAACGGACAACTCATAAAGATCATCCGTGACCAGTATTTTGTTGATGCGAAAGGCTACAACAAGATCATGGGTATTCCCATTACCAAAACCGAACTGGTAATGAAGCTGCAGGAAATGCTGGGTCGCTCGAATTAAGAAAAACTATTTCAATTAATATAAATCCCGTCTCGGTTCAGCCAAGGCGGGATTTTTTTGCATCAAGCTATTTGTAAACAGGTAATTAATATTTCTTGGTCTTTGATCTGTCTCCTTCCATTTTTTTCTTCATATCGCCCGTCTTCATTTTTCCGTTGCTGGTATCGCCCTTCATTTTCATATCCGGTTCTTTCATTTTCATCTTCATATTACTATTATCCATTTTGAATTTCTTATTGCCCTCTTTGATCTTGATCTCGTTTTTATCCATTTTTATCTTATCAGCACTCAGCCTGTACTTTCCTTCATCCGACCTGGTAATGTAATTGTTTACAACATATCTGCCCTGTCCATAGATGGTGTCGCCTGTATTCATGTCAATATAAAAATCAACAGGCTCGTTGGTCATGGCAGAATACACTCTTCTTGCTTTGGGATCATAATAAAGATCAACCGGCTGTCCTGTACTCAGGTCAACATACCGGGGAGATGTAGTATCACCCATTCGGTTGGTGCTATCATTCATCATTCGGTTTGTAGTATCACCCATCCGGTTTTGCATTGTATCAGATCTTTTGGGAACAGTGTCAACAGTTGATTGTTCTCCCGCCGCATTATTCATCGCATCATTGTTATTGTTGGCGTCCTGGCAGCTTGCAATGATCAATACACTGCCAGCAATAGCCATAAAATGTTGAAGGTTCTTCATATCGGTTTATCATATTATAAGCAAAAATTATGCGAAGTGAAATCGATCTGTTTACTGATAAGATGTGGAAAAAGGGCAACGCTATAAAGGATTAAAACTTCAAGGCATATAATTCCATAGCTGATTCCTTTCCTTTTAAATCCACCAGCCCCAGGCTAACAGGTTCCCAGTTCTTTAAATTCGTTTGAGCAACAAAATCTTTTGAGATGATCACTTTTTGGTTCAGCTCACTGGTAGCGGAACGTAACCGGGCTGCGGTATTCATGGTATCGCCACTCATGGCCAGGTCTTTTTTAATAACCCCTATTTCGCCAATAGTTACTTCGCCGGTATGAATGCCTGCCCTGAATTCGGGCACAATACCATATTGTTTTTTAAAATAGTTCCTGTTGCGTTGTAACAGCCTTTTGCAATCCTGCAATGCCCGCAGACATTTTCTGTTGGCATTTTGTTTTTTTACTGTCCATGAGGCTACCACTTCATCACCTACATACTGATATATCTGGCCGTCGTTTTCCAACAAGGCTATTGATATAAAGTAGATGAAATCGCGAATGAAGCGGAAGTATTTTTTATGACCCAGTTGTTCTGCAATGCTGGTGGAATCAACCAGGTCGATGAAAATTACGGTGCGCTTTTCATTTTTGGGCGTTAAGTACCGGCCGGCCAGGATATCGAAAAAAACACCGGGTGAGTATTTTTCATTTACTTCAATAATTAGAATGGTAATCAGGAAGGTGATGAGCCAGCGGACCCATTGGCTGAAGAAAAGGGAGGATTGAAATGTTTTATAGTAATTATGACCCAGCTCGGTAGTGAGCGGTTCTTTTTCTATTAACCAGATGTAGGTAAAGTGTAAAATGTAGTTCAATAAAAAAGCGGCTGCTACCAGTATAATGCTTTTTATCAGTAGGCTTAACCCCAGGGGAAGATTTCTTACCAAGTGTTTTAACTGATAAATGAGCAGGTAAGCCATGGCCAGGCATATAATAAACACCAGTCCTGTCCGTAACAGCAATACAGCGGATGTATGCATGTCGAACGGATGTTCTGCCTCGTTAATACGATCGCGAAAGAATTTATACAAATAAACGCCCATATCGACGATAGTCCAGAATAATGCGGTCATCAGCATGAGTTTTATGCGGTACCTGCTGATGGCGCCTAATTTGAGAACTATATTATGGCCAAAGGCTTTCATGAGCTGTATGGTGAAACGGATGATGAATTTATTACAGGTTGCTGTGGTGTATGCACCGAAATGGCTACTATAAAGGCAATTACCGAAAGAAACAACCCGATCATAAATACTGTGTAGGCCAGCCTGATGAGCTTGTATTTTCTTGCCAGTACAACGCCCAGCTGGTGAATATCCATTATTAATGAGCTGTATAAATAATCCGGATCGCGCATCATGGTATTCATGGCCCACTTGTATTCACTCACCTGTGTTCTATAAAAATTCCCAAAGAACAACAGGTTGGTATTTTTATGCAGAATGTCTTCCCGGCTGAAATTTCCCGTTGATACTTTGGGCCGGGTGGCCATAATGGCAATGATAATGGTTGCTAATGAGGATGCCAGGAATAAAAAGGTAGGAATGGTTAAATGCCTTTCTATTTCTATACGGCGAATGAGCACCGATAAGATCACTGAAATAATGATGGCATTCACACTGATCAAAATACTGGCTTTTCCATCAGCCATTCTACTCAGTTCTAAATGATTTCCCGAGGTTATCCGTAACATGGTTTGAATGCCTCTTCCAACAAGCGTATTCTTTTGTTTGCTGAGTGGGTCTTTATCTTTCTCCGGCAGCAATAATGTTTCACTGACATTAAGGCCTTCTATGTCTTTGTTTATTTTTTTATTAAGCTTACGCATATTCTTTTCCTTTCCCTTTTGCAGCAGGCCAATACAATAGGAAGTATAGAACTGGTGTTTCTCCAGCAGATCAAGGCTGTTCTTTTCCCAATCCATAACCATCGTATTCATGTTGCGCAGCACCAGTTCTTTCTTCATGGCTTTATTGGTTTCCTTGAACTCAGGCAGGCCAAAATGATAGGTATCTGCATCGCAAATGATCTGTTCCTGTAACGACTGGGGCGTTGGCGGAAATTTGGTGATGCGAATGAGGGTAGCTATTTTATTGACCATCTCCACATCATCTGTTTTCGATGTCAGAAATTCCGACATCAGGGCCACGCTTTTTTCTTCGTGATTGCTTGGGTCGCTTACGAGGTGACCGGTATCGTGAAACCAGGCTGCTATAAATAATTCAAGCAGTTCTTTATCGGGCATTTTATAGTGTGCTGCAATTTCATGTGCCCGCTCTACAACGTTTAATGTATGTTGCAGGTTATGAAACACCAGGTTGGCGTGGTTATGTTGTTTGAATAAGGTTCTTACATAACTTTCTGTATCCAACAGCAGCGCATTATAAGTTGACATACGAATAGAATTAAAATGTTAAATTCAATTTGGTGCCCAAGGTGAAATTCACAATGTGTTCTTCTTTTGAAAAACCTACTGTTGCAGACACCAGCACCATATTATAAGGTACGTAATAAAAGCCGCCACCATAAGCATAATGCCACCGGTGGCTATTTTCTCCCTTTAACCAAACCCGGCCAACATCGTTAAATGCTACCAGTCCTACCTGACCGGGCAGCACATATGATTTGCTATCGAACAGTTTTACACGAAATTCCAGGCTGCCATAGGCCAGGGAGTTGCCTGAAAACCGGTTCTTTCTAAAGCCGCGTAAATAGTTATTGGCGCCCAGCGTGAGGGCCTGAAAATATTCAAGGCTGTTACTGAATATATGGCCGCCGCCTAATCGTAAAACGGTCACCCATTTTGCGGGAAAGCTCATGCTGGCATAAACGGTCATATCCGATTCCAGTTTGGTCAGGGTTGAACTGTTTTTATTAAGCGGTTGCAATTGCGTAAAGGTTGTAAGCCAGTTGATACCCCGGGTAGGGAACAGTTCGTTGTTGAGGTTATTGATCAGGAACCCGGCTTTAGCGCCTGCATATGCTTTTACCGAATACACGTCGGATGAATCGAGCCCTATGTGCGAGGGTTTACCCAGGATATAATTTTTGTTGTTTTTCTGATCATTCCAGTAACTGTAAATCGATGGGCCGGCAAATACGCTGAACACCGAGGCCACTTTATACCTGAATAAGAAGTCTCCGGCAATATCTTTATACCGTGCCCGGTAATATTTTATGGTTGAATCTTTATTGACCTTTGTATTGTTGCCAAAGCCAAAGAAATTACCCAGCGCCGGGTTCATTATTTCGGCATTGATCCCTACATCTGTTTTAGGCAGCACATCAACAAACAATGCCCGGTATTTTACCTGCATGGCTTTTTGACCAGCAGCAAACAATACCGAAAGCCGTTGCTCGGAAGAGTAGGGCTCTTTGCGGAAGGCATATTTGCGATACCATAAGCCAAAGCCGAACATAAATCCATCATCGGCATTGTAGCCAAGATTTATCCGGGGAAAATGGAAAATATTATACTGGTATTGCTCTGTAAAATCATATTTATTAACATCGGTTTTAGTGCTGAAGCGGTTCCGGGTGTACTTTCCTTTATCCACATAATTCTTTTCTGTGCTGAGGTCGTACAGGTAATTTTTTATATTTCCGTTTATATGAAAGGTATCATCGCCTTTGCCGCCGATCACTCTTAAAAATGTTTTGTTGGGCACATTGGCGGTTATATCAAACTTGTCGTTTCCACGCAGGCCATATAAGCGGATCTCTTTTGTTTTATAGGGGTCGAACAGGCGGTCGTACATCACAAACCCTGAATCTTTTCCTTCATGCGCCAGCACCTGCACGCGCACATTTTTTCCTTCATTGTATACTTTAAATAGTTCTGTTTTGTTACTGCCCAATACGGTTACCCGTTTGGCCAGGAAATCGTAATAGATCATTGATTTTTTTTCCAGGTCGTTGCGACGGCTGATGAGTTTATCAGCGGTTTTTTTACCATTGAGGGCATATATTTCCGGCGGCATTTGTTTCATCGCTTTTTGAATAGCGGTATCTGTCATTTGCCGTGTGAAAACTGTGGTCACCGAATCCCATTCTTTTCTATCAAGGTCATTCAGGAACAGGCGGTCAAAATCTTTTGACACGGCGTTGAGGTGGTTTACATCAGGGATCTTGTATTTCAATCCTTTTAAGAAGGGAAGGCGTTTCCGCGATATATAAGCGAGTAATAAACCATCTGAATGAAAGAAAGCCTGGTCACGGTCTTTTGGGATAGGGTAATATAATTTGCCACGACCGGTATCGCGAACGCCCCATTTAAACTGGTCCAGGTGGCGGTCCCAATCGGCAATCAGAATATCGAGAAGCCGGGCTTTCAATACTTCCGTTTGAATAACACGTTTATTATTGTCTTCAGTCATATCATTGAAAACAGTGATCGTGCTCTTGGTATCGGTGCCATCCCAGCTGGCATCTTTTTGTTCCAGCATACAAACCTTATTGGCAAACATAGGACGGTAAACGCCAAAGGCCAGGTCGTCGGGCACCAGGAAGAACTGCGGTGTAGGATGCGGTATATGTGCAGATGCGGCCAGTGAAGCAACCGGTAATGGCGCGTAAGGCTGGGCAGCCGAAACCATATCCTGCACAATTTCTGAAGCCATGGTGTTGCGCAGGTTTTCGGGTAATGCCTGTTCCGGGTCTTTTTCAACGGTACGTAACGCCCATTCCTTACCGTTTTTATCTTCGAGGGTAAGCGATTTGGTTTGCTTGCCGCCGCCCATGCTCTTGATCTTGAACCCACCGTGTTCTTCGGTAAGCCGGAATACTTTCAATTTCACCGGCTGGCCCCACACCTCACGATAATTGTTGCCTAACACCAGCCGTTTTAAATCAGATGCTTTTTGTTTATAATGCAGGCCGGCAGCAGCTTCATAATAATCGGTATAGGGTGGTATTTGTAATTTAGCGGTATCTTCTTTGAGGGTTGGTGGTTTTGAAAAGTCGATGATGCTTTTTGAAAAGGATTCTTTAGCTGTTTCAGAGTCAATATCTACCGTATAGAATTTGCAGCGCACCGTTTTATTTTTTGAGATCTCCAGTACGGCGAACCCCAGTGAATCGCCATTTATATACAGAGAGTTCTTGCTTTTTTCTGCCCGGCTGTTATGGCAGCCTGCCCCACTCACAATATAATAATGGCTGGTATCTTTCAATAATTGTAAACTATGGTCGTGACCGGTTGCATATATAATGTTGGGGTGTAATCTTGTTTC
>JAJKIL010000225.1 GCA_021154515.1 Niastella sp.
ATATCTTAGATGTGAACGATTCGCTTTCTTTTTACCGGGTGTTTTTTGAGGAGGTTTTTGTATTCTTCCATTTGTTTTAAATTCTCGCATTGTTGTAACCGGTCCATTAGAATTTTCTGCTGGGCCAGTTTCAATCTTTCAGCCCGAACGGTTTGTGCCTGTTGAAAATTGCCCACCCGTACCGCATAAGTCTGTTGCATTTTTTCAATTTCCTGGTTAGCTTCATCGAGAGCGCTTTGGGATTCGGCATTCAACTTCTTCCAGTCAACCTGCAGCATGGCTTTTTGAATTTCCAGTTGGATCTGGTCGATGTTCACTTTCATGCCCTGGGCCTTTAAAGAGCCTTCCAGTTTTTTCCAGTCAACCTGCTGTAACGCCTCCATTGATTTTTCCAGTGCGGCCTTTGCTTTAACATCAGCATCGGTCATCACATATTTTTTGGGCAGGGAAGTATCTTCTATAGCCTGAAAATAAAAACTGGTTCCGGGCACATAAGGGAACACCTGCTGTGCCGGGGGCATGGGTGGCAGTGGGGGAACCGGACTTCCTTCAGCCAGGGTATAGTCAGCCGCTTCCACTTCGTTTATAAAACCAGCCATTTGTTCGGGGATGGCGTCCAGTTTGCTGAGGGCGGCCAGTTTGGCGTCGGTGGTCAGCTCAATGATCTGTTGCAGTTTTTTATAAGGATCCTTCTGCCGGGGGCAGCCGGTTTCTTTTTTGGGTTGTTCAACCAGGTCCTCATTATCAACTGAGGCAACCGCTTCTTTCACCAGGTCATCGGCCGGCGGAGTGGCAAAAGTTTGAACGGCTTCCATCACCGGTACTGGCTCGCGAACGGCCACCAGTTTTTTAACGATCAGGTTGCCCGGGTTGTACCAGCCAATAAAAGCGATCAGCAGGGCCGACAACAGGTAGGCGATCATTTTTTGGTTGAACGGGGTGCTTTCGGGTTCAGTACCTAAAATGCGTTTTACCCGGTTCAGCAAAAAGTGTTTATCCTTTCCGGTGGCTGCCAGGGCCAGCTCGTTTGTATGGATGCGACTTTGCTCCAGTTTCAGCAGGGCGGTGGCATAGCTATGGGGTTCGTAGCAAAATTGTAATACCATGTCGTCGCAACAGTTTTCCCGCTCTTTGCGAATGATGCCGGTTAACTGGCGGGCAAACGGGTTGAAGAACAGGATCACATCCACACAGGAGATCAGCAGGTTCACCAGGTAATCGTTGCGGCGAATATGGTTCAGCTCGTGGAGGATGATGGCCTCGGCCTGTTTCAAAGTGAGGTGGTTGACCGCGGCTACCGGTAATAAAATTACAGGTTTGATTATGCCCAGGGTCACCGGCGTATCAACCAGCGACGACAACCAGATCTGTACTTTCTTTTTAATGCTCATGTGTTGTACCGCCTGTTGCAGAAACAGGCGCCATTCGGCATCCGCTTTTTGCAAACCGGTGGTAAACAATCGCTGGGTATGTCGGTATTGAAGATAAAATCGAACAAAGAGGAACGCCGCCGTCACCAGGTATGCCAAAGACAGGAAGGGCAAAGCCGGTTCAAACCAATGTGATATGATGCCCGGCAAGGTGTTGTTGTAAAGGGCCGGGTCGGTTTCCGTTACATATAAAGTAATCACCTGTGGACCGCTGGCGGCTTTGTACAAATTAATGACCAGGGTGGCAAGAAACCACAGCGAGCCGCCGGCTAATGATAACAGAGCAATTGCATGTCTTTGACGGGATAGCAACTTTTTTCCATTCATGGTCAGCCCCACATACACCAGCCACAACAACGCCATTTGCCATAAGCTGTTCAGTAATGCCCATCCCAACGCCTTAAGGAAAGCCGATTGGTACAACAGGTTCATGAGTTACTTATTGTTTTTTCAGATTGTCTAAGATTTTTTGGATCTCCTCCAGTTCTTCTGCCGACGCTTTGTGATTACCCAGGGCCTGCATCACCAGTTCACCGGATGACCCGCCAAACAGGCTATCTATCATCTTATTTAAAAGATGTTTTTGGGTTTTTTCTTTACTTACTGCTGCCTGGTAAATGTGGGTCTTTATGGAATCGTCCCGTTTTACCAGCCCTTTTTCATGCATGATCTGCATTAGCTTGAGGGTAGTGGTGTAGCCGGCTTCCTTGGTTTGCAGCAATTCTTCGTGCACATCGCGTACGCTGGCATTCACTTTTTTCCATAAGATCTGCAGGATCTCTAACTCACTCTCAGTGGGTTTTATAGTTTTTGTAGTAGCCATATTTTGAACAACGTTTGGCTTAAAAATACGACAAATTTCGTAAGGTTTTGTTAATGGAAGGTAAATTAAACGAAGATGTTCGTATTGCTAAAGTCCATAAATGGGGATATAGAGTGGTGAACGGATTTGGATATAGTGGTGGGGAGGGTTGACCAGTTGACAAGTTAACCAGTTGACGAGTTAACAAGTTAATATTGAGGCTTCCTTGGGTCAAAAGGGGCGGGTTGATAGGGTTGACGGAGTTGACGAAGTTAACAAGTTAACCAGTTGACAAGTTAACGCGGAGGATTGAGGCCTCCAGGTCAAAAGGGGCGGGTTGATAGGGTTGATATAGCTTGATCTTCAATACAGAGCGACTTTTTTTCTATATAAAAACACTATGTTTTTGTATAATTTGGTACCGTTTCTATATAGAAATGGGGTGAAAATATATAGTGGCGCATCGTTTCTATATAGAAATGGTATTATAATATATAGTAGCCCATGGTTTCTATATAGAAATGGGGTGAAATTATATGGTAGCGTATCATTTTTGTACAAAAACAAGGTGAAAATATACGGTGGAGTATAGTTTCTATATAGAAATGAACCAATAATATATAGTGGAGCATGCTTTCTAAATAGAAATGGTATTATAATATATAGTAGCCCCTGGTTTCTATATAGAAATGAAGTGAAATTATATGGTACTCGTTTCACCCCTCATCCTTTATTAACCCTGTCAACTCCGTCAACTCTATCAACCTCCAACTTTAATCATCCAAACCTATTTCTTCCTTGTTAACTGGTCAACTGGTTAACTTGTCAACTCGTCAACCCCATCAACCTCCCCCTGCATCTCCCTAACCGTCCTACTACTCCCATCATGACTCCAGCCCGGCGGGCGGTAAAGGTAATTGAACCAGTTACGAAGGGAGCAGGATCGCGAGGCGCTCCTGAACATGTCGCCCCATTCTTTAAACGCAATGCGTACCGGGTTATAGGTTTCAATATTTTTTGTGAGGCCATAGGTGGGGCGTTCTTCTTCGGGTTGAAAAGTGCCGAACAGCCGGTCCCAGATAATTAAAATACCACCATGATTTTTATCGAGGTACTTGAGGTTACTGCCATGGTGCACGCGGTGGTGTGAAGGTGTATTGAAAATAAATTCGATGGGGCGGGGCAGCAGGTGAACCGCTTCGGTATGGATCCAGAACTGGTAGATCAAACTGATCTGTTGCATCAGCATCATCACTATGGGATGAAACCCCAGCAAGGGCATCCACATCCAGAAAACAAAACCGCCGGTCAGGTTGCCCGTCCAGGTTTGGCGCAGGGCGGTTGACAGGTTGTACCGTTGAGAGGAATGATGCACTACATGCGATGCCCAGAACCAACGGATATTATGGGAAGTATAATGGAACCAGTAATACGACAGGTCATCGGCGAAAAAGGCGAGCACCCACATCCACCAGGTAAAAGGGAGGGTGTATAGCCGGAATTTATATACGAGGGTGAAAGCACCGAATACTACTAATTTTGATAAAAAGCCTGATATTACATTGCCGATTCCCATCGACAGACTGCTGAATGTATCCCGGACCTCATAGAGATCCTTATGTTCCTTCCAGGAATACCATGCTTCGAGCAGTAACAATACCACAAAACCGGGTATTGCAAAGTATAGGATCTCAGGCGCCATATGCAAGCTGTTTAATGGACCGATTTAACACAAAAGTAGATTTTTTTCTACATCGCTTTTAGCTAAGCGGTCTATATTACAATATGTACGATGGTATAATTGATGTATTTAAATAGGAGGAGCTTATAAATCGTTAATTGTCATGGCCGTGCCCGGGCCAACCAATATGAATATGCACACCCTGCCCCACTACATATTATGTTCTGTTGTCTTCACCGTACTATACATGTCCGTTCATGGCCAGGATAGTACGAAGAAGAAAACGACCCTGCACTCACTGACGCATGACCTGTACCATAGCTTTATGAAGGTGGAAGAGAAAAGGCAGGATTCGTCTTTTTTTCAAAAGAGTGAAGCAAGCTTTAAGCGGTATGAGGGCAAGGCGATCCGGCGCATATATATTGTGAATTTATCATTTAGTTTAAATGTACAGGACACGGCTTCAAATTTCATGAATACATTAACCCGGGCCGCGGACCGGTTGCAATCGAATACAAAAGACTGGATCATCAGGGAAATGTTGTTTGTAAAAAAAGGACAACCGGTAGACCCTTACCGGCTGGCGGATAATGAACGTTTTTTACGCGACCAGAATTTTATTAAGGATGCCCGCATTTTGGTTCGCCCTGTTGAAGAGTACCCCGATTCCGTTGACCTGTATGTTCGTTTGCGCGATGTGTTTAGCTGGGGCGCTGAAGTAAACACTTCAGGGGTTAATAATGTGAAGGCTTCCATTTATGACGCCAATTTCCTGGGCATGGCGCAACGGTTACAGTATACCCTTCAATATGCTAAGAATCGCAACCCGATAGTAGGGTCGGAGATCAGGTACCGGAAAACCAGCATCCTTGGTTCTTTTATTAATTTAGAAGCCGGGTACTCTATGATTAACCAGGGCGGATTGGCAACCGAAAATGAAACGGCGTATTTTCTCACCCTCGACCGGCCCCTGTATACCCCTAATGCCCGTCATGCGGGTGGTTTGCAGGTGAGCCATAACCAAAGCACCAATGTATTTGGAAAACCGACTCCGCTGTTCAGCGATTATAAATACCAGTTAGGTGATGTGTGGCTGGGTTATAATATTGGGGTGAACAAACAAAAGAGAAACGGGACTGATGACCGCCGCCGCCGTTTTGTATCTATGCGCTATTTCAATCAGCACTTCAGTCAGCTACCCAAGCTGGATACCTTTGATCCCCATTATACCAATAAACGATATGTGCTGGGACAATTCACCTGGTATAAGATCGACTTTTATAAAACCAATTATATTTACGGGTTCGGGCGAACAGAGGATCTTCCTGTAGGTATGACACGCAAGGCTACCATTGGCGCGGTACAGGTTGACAGCCTGCGGCGGATGTATGCAGGGTGGGAGTTTGATCACTGGCTGGTAGATAAGCATGAAAATTACTGGAACTATACGCTGGCGCTGGGAACTAATTTTTATAAAAGGGAATGGCAGGATAACAGCACCCTGCTGAATATTTCGTGGTATAGCCGGTTAATGGATTTTACCAAATTCAAGATCAGGCAATATGCCAATATCAGTTATGCCGGCATCTATAATCAACATGTATACGAATCACTGCATATCAATAATGAGTACGGGTTGGATGAATTCAGCACCGATAGCATAAGGGCCAGACAGCGCCTTTCGCTTGGTACAGAAACTACTTTATATACAAGGTGGAGTATCCTGGGTTTCAAGATCGGCTTTCTGGCCTTTGCCAGGGGAACCCTTATGGAGCCCCCGCAGCTGGGGATCTGGCGGGGCGGTCTCTTTCCTTCATTGGGTGGTGGGGTAAGAACCCGTAACGAAAACCTGATCTTCGGCACCATTGAAGCCCGTTTCACCTGGTTCCCTCATACATTATACGGAGTAAATAATTTCAACATTACCGTGCGTAGTAACCTGCGTGTAAAATTTACGGGTTCGTTTGTACAAGCTCCCTGGTTTGCATTAGTAAAGTAAGGGTTAGTATGTAGGTAAAAGTTATCAGGAAGAGCAATAATGGTGCTGACAGGCAGAAGTAAGCTATTTTATAAGGGTATTCTTGTACCAATTGCAGGGAAAGGGTATATAAAAAAAAGGGTCCCCGATGTAGAAACATGGGGACGTTGGTATTTGGTATGATATAGTGCCTTAAGTTGTTACTCCAAAGATAATATCGTTGTTTGAATATTTTATGATTTTTTTTTAAAATCTTAATTGAGCTTTTTTTCTACTGTATAAGTATTTGTCAGGTCACGGTTATGTTCAGGTATTACAGTTTTCTTTTCTGTGTGAACAGTCTGCGTATTACCGTTACTATGGATTTGAGCCAGGGTAGGCGCAATTACCAGCGAAACAATCGACATCAGTTTGATGAGGATGTTCATAGACGGGCCTGATGTATCTTTAAATGGATCACCTACTGTATCACCAGTTACAGATGCTTTATGGGGCTCACTCTTCTTATAGTATATCTGGCCATTGATCTCCACGCCTTTTTCAAAAGACTTCTTGGCATTATCCCAGGCGCCACCGGCGTTGTTCTGGAACATACCCATCAATACACCACTAACGGTAGCGCCAGCCAGAAAACCACCTAATGCCTCAGGTCCCATTAAGAAACCAATGATCAGCGGGGACATGATGGCAATGAGGCCAGGCATGATCATCTTTTTGATAGAAGCATTGGTTGAAATAGCAACGCATTTGTCGTATTCGGGTTTGCCTTTGCCTTCCATGATACCGGGAATGGTACGGAACTGGCGACGTACTTCTTCTACCATGGCCATCGCAGCTTCACCTACAGCCCGGATAGCCAGTGAAGAGAAGATGAAGGGGATCATACCACCCACAAACAGGGCGGCCAGTACATCGGCTTTATAAATATTGATCCCTGGAATTTTAGCTACCCCTACAAACGCAGCAAACAGGGCCAGTGCGGTCAGGGCAGCAGAAGCGATGGCAAAACCTTTACCGGTTGCAGCAGTAGTGTTACCTACGGCATCCAGTACATCGGTTTTTTCGCGCACCTCTTTAGGCAATTCGCTCATTTCAGCAATACCACCAGCGTTATCGGCAATAGGACCGAAGGCGTCGATGGCTAACTGCATGGCCGTAGTGGCCATCATACCGGCTGCGGCGATACCTACACCGTACAAACCTGCACATTGGTATGAACCCCAGATGCCGCCTGCCAGTACCAATATAGGCAACAGCGTACTTTCCATGCCTACTGCCAAACCACCAATCACGTTGGTAGCGTGGCCGGTAGCTGATTGACGTATAATGCTCATCACCGGACGTTTACCCATAGCTGTATAATACTCGGTGATGATACTCATTAATGTTCCAACCACCAATCCCACTACGATAGCGCCGAGAATGCCTTCGCGGGTGAATGTTTTGGCGCCTACTATCAGGGAGCCGTTGAGGGTATCGCGCACCAGGTGAAAATCACCTTCGGGCAAGATCCAGAACACCAGGCCGATACAGGCAATGGCAGTAAGGATGATGGAACCCCAGTTACCCATGTTCAGCGCTTTTTGTACCGTGCTGGTGTTAACACCGGCCGATTCGCTGATGCGTACAAAGAAGGTACCTATGATAGAGAATAAAATACCTACGCCGGCGATCATCATGGGCAGCAATATCAGTGACATCCCACCGAACTGGTCGGTAACAACCGCTTCGCGGCCCAGTACCATGGTTGCTAATACGGTGGCTACATAAGAGCCGAACAGGTCAGCGCCCATACCGGCTACATCACCTACGTTATCACCCACGTTATCGGCAATGGTAGCAGGGTTGCGCGGATCATCTTCAGGGATGCCGGCTTCCACTTTACCTACCAGGTCAGCGCCTACGTCGGCAGCTTTGGTATAAATACCACCACCCACACGGGCAAACAGGGCAATTGATTCGGCGCCTAATGAAAAGCCGGTGAGCACTTCAATAGTCCGCATCATTTCCGGAGAGTCTACCCCTGCATCGGGTGCAAATATCATTTTAAGAATGAGAAACAAACTGCTTAAGCCTAATACAGCCAAACCTGCCACACCCATACCCATTACAGACCCACCGGTAAATGACACGGCCAGGGCTTTGCTTAAACTGGTACGGGCTGCATGGGCGGTGCGCACATTGGCTTTGGTAGCCACCCGCATACCTATGTAACCGGCTGTTGCACTTAAGATGGCGCCGATAATGAATGCAATGGCAATCGACCAGTGGGAGCCTGGATTGGCGCTGGCCATAACACCCAATAATATGGCAACGATAACAACGAAATAGCCGAGGATTTTCCATTCGGCACGTAAAAAGGCCATTGCACCCTGTGCTATGTATGTGCTGATCTCTTTCATGCGGTCGGTGCCCGCGTCCTGCTTAGAAACCCATTTGAATTTAATGAAAGTATACAGCAAGCCCAGAATGCCCATAGCGGGCGCTAAGTAGAACAGTTTGTCCATAGTTTTGATTCTTAATCGCTAGAATTTTTGTAAGGTGAACAAATATAAGGGAAACCGGATTGAATTTAAAACGGTTCTGCGTTTGCACAGATTTGCGGAAGTCGCTTTTGGCGGGCATTTGGCCGCATTGGGGAAAAGCTGTTACAAAAAAAGTCCCGTCCCGATTCAATCGGGACGGGACGCAAAACGTATATTTTACGTTTAAATACTAATCTTTCTTCTTAAACAGCCCTTTCATTAACCCCTTGGCCTTGTCTTCCAGCTGTTGTTTGTTGCTTTTAACCGCACTGTCTTTGGTACCAGTGCTGTCTTTTTGCCCCAGCAGTGTCTTGGTCAGGTAATCTTTACCTGCCTGCACGGCCTGGTTCTTTACAGATTGCAACGTGTCTTTTGCAGCGGCTTTTTTAGCTTCTACCAGTTCTTTTGCCTGGTCCTTCATGTCATCGGCCAGGGAGTTGCCTGCACCGGACAGATCGGTTTTCACGGTAGGGTTGGTAATACTACCACCCAGGTTCACCTTGAAGTTCACGATATCGCTCACCTTAACGGGAATGCCTTTGTTGTTAGCTTGTGATACCAGGTTATTCACGAGGGAATTGGCTTTGCTGCCCAGCTTTTCGCGCGGTACTTTCATGTTGATCACGTAATCGATCGATTGATCCAGTCCATGCTTACCGCCAATTTCCATATTCACGTCCTGCACTTTTACATTGAAAGGTTTCACAAACACTTTTCCATCGGCCACGTCAAAATAGCTTTTTACATCTTTCAATGAGATCTCTTTCAGGCTGGAGATATCGAGTGCGCTGGCCAGTTTATCCAACGGCGCAAATTTATTAAGCACACCCTGTAACAACAGCATGGAGCCGCTGCCGGTCAATGTGCTCAGATCGGGCATCATGGTTTCACCCAGCTTGCCATTGAGCGTTAACTTCGATGTAAGTTTACCAGCTATGAACTGACCAATGGGCATCAGCTTCTGCACGGTATTGTAGGCCATGAATGTTTTCTGGATATCAAGGTTCTGAACGTCATAGTTAAGCGAAATATCGGGTTTCTTTTTGCTTACTCTGGTAGAGTAGGAGCCTCCCAGTGCAATGGTGCCGTCGAGGGCTTCCATTTTTACATCTTTCATACTAACGGTTTCATCCTTTACAGCAAGGGTACCGGCAATATTTTTATAATCTACCTTGTCGTATTTAACATCGCCTGCTTTGGCATTGAGCGTAAGGTTCAGGTTTTTGGGAACCGCAAACGGTTCGCTTGCAGCAGCAGCAGTAGTAGTTTTGGTGGCCGTGTCTTTTGTGGCCGGGGCAGGGGTGGCGGTAGCGCTGGTAGTGCCCATTAATTTGTTAAGGTCCACTTTATCGGCCGACACATTCAGTACACCTGCCAGTGTTTCATCTTTCAATGCATAGCCGATCAGGTTATCGAAATGGCCATTGGCGTTGAAATTGGTACCCTGGAAATTACCGGTTACATCGTTCACCGTAACGTTTTTAGGGTTAAAGGTGAGCTGGGTATTTTTCAGGTTAACGCCATCGGGATAATCTTTCGACTTATAGCTGACGTTAGTAGCCTGTACAGTGCCAGCAGTTTGTATGGCGTCGTACTGACTTTTATCGATGGATGATTTCTTCCCTTTTACCGATACATTGGCGTTCAGGTTACCGGCCAGTGAAGTGCCTGGTTCAAATTTATAGAACTGGGCAATGTTGGCCAGGTTGAACGTGCCCTTGGCGGTTCCATCAAAATAAGGATCTGAGGCCAGTGTTTTCAACAGCAGGTTCAGGTCAACCACATCTTTGCCTATTTCAATGTGCGCCGTTGGGATGTTTATCACCGCATGGTCTGCTAATGCATCAGGACTTTCAAAGTTTATTCTTGCACTGGTATTTTGTATCGGCGCCGGAAAATCTTTTGATGAATAATACAGTTTGCTGATGTCGATATACCCTTTGGCAGTGAAATCGCCGGGTTGTTGTTTTTGTACAACAGCCAGGCTGCCTTTTGCCTGTACATCGGCATCGAGGTTACCGGCGAGCTTGGTGCCGGGCAGCTTTACAAACTGGGTAATGGTGGCCAGGTCGAGCTTGCCTTTGGCGGCTGCATCGATGTACTGGGCGGTCATGGGTTTTTGAAACAGCACATGAAAGTCGAAGGGATCGGTTCCAAATTCAATATGCGCTTTGGGAATGTCAACCACCGCATTATCGGTTACCCCATCGGGATTGTTCACTTTTACCACGAGGTTGATGTGCTGAACTGGTTTGGGCAGATCGGGATACTGGAAGAACCCGTCCTGTATTTCGAGATTGATGTTGTAAGCGGGTATTTGTTTGCCGCCGTAGGTTCCTTTGATAAAACCATTGAACAGCGCTTTACCGCTTGTTTTAATTTTTTCGAAGTCCTGGGCATACACCGCAGGGATTAACGACAGAATGCTTTTAAAGTCGGTTGAGGGCGCTTTAAAATTAATATCCATATTGTAGGTGCTGTCATTCACCAACTGGAAAAAGCCGTCTGTAGCGAGTTTTAACCCGTTTAGGGCTATTTCATCTGTCTTCCAGGTGTATTTGCTGTTTTTGGTATCTACCACAATATCCAGGTCGATGCCGGTTTTGGTATTGTTGAGGTAGGGAATGCCGCCGTAAATAAAAGTTACGGCATCTGCATTGGTGTTCGTTTTCAACGTGAACAGGTCTGAGGTGAAATCACCGCTGCCTTCGTGCGTTAAATTCACCAGCTCGGTGCTCATGCCCGTGGTAGCGTCGTCATATTTTACGTATGCATTTTTGATGGCATAATGCTGCAGGTTCATTTGAAAAGGGGAAGCTGCCGTATCACCGGTTGGGGTGGGGGCAGTGGCCGTATCGGGTTTGGTGATGTCCCAGTTGGCCTTGCCTTCTTTGGTAACAATGGCATGAATACGCGGTTCATCGATATTAACCGAATAAATTTTCATATTCTTGCCGCCGATTACGCTGAAAAGGTTCACAGCTACATCAATTTCTTTGGCGCTGATGAGGGTATCTTTGGCAAATACATCGGTGCCTACTACCTGTAGCTCTTCCAG
>JAJKIL010000226.1 GCA_021154515.1 Niastella sp.
TCTTGGATCATAACATGTCATTGATATTTACAAAAAGATTTCCTGTTCAGCTTTCACTGATCATTTTTTCTTATGGCTTTAAATGGGGGAATAAAAACCCGTTGCATCTTTTTTAATGCAGGCAAACAATCGTTAGTATACGCGGCCAGCGCCGGACAAAAGCCGGTCAGCCACATAGCAAGTGTGTGTGAGTGTTTTAGTGTATCAGAAGAAAATTATCAGAAGAATGGTGGCCCCATGGCCCGGCCAAAAGATGATGCGCGTTGTTTTGTTATGCTACTTCCACTCCTTCGCTTTTTTCTGTTCCCGCATGGGTTCAAATTGTATAGAAGGATCTTTCTCTGCAGGTGCATTTACAAAATGCGAGAAACGTTTCCGGATCTCAGGATTCTCAATCGCTTCTTTCCATTCGCATTTATAATTATCTACCAGCAATTGCATTTCTGCTTCCAGCTGTTCGGCAATGCCTAAGCTGTCATTTACCACTACATTTTTCAGATAATCTATACCACCTTCCATTTTGTTCAACCACGTAGCAGTACGGGTTAAAGGATCAGCGGTTTTTATATAGAACATCAAAAACCGATCGATGTATTTTATACAGGTTTCTGAATCAAGGTCGGTAGCCAGTAACAGGGCGTGTTGTGGTTTTGAACCGCCGTTTCCGCACACATACAGGTTCCAGCCTTTTTCGGTAGCGATGATACCAAAATCTTTGCTTTGCGCTTCGGCACACTCGCGAATACAACCCGATACGGCTGATTTCAATTTATGAGGCGCGCGCAATCCGCGGTATCTTTCTTCAATCCTAATAGCGAAGCTAACGCTGTCGTGCAAACCAAACCGGCACCAGGTGCTGCCCACGCAGCTTTTTACCGTGCGCAATGCTTTACCATAAGCATGACCGCTTTCAAAACCTGCTGCGATCAGTTCACTCCAGATAGCGGGGAGATCACTTACATGCGCACCAAACAGATCGATACGCTGACCGCCGGTAATTTTTGTATAGAGATGATATTTTTTCGCTACCTCTCCTATTACGATCAATTTTTCAGGTGTAATTTCTCCACCGGGAATACGAGGCACTACTGAATAGGTACCGCCTTTTTGAATGTTGGCCAAAAAGCGGTCGTTGCTGTCCTGCGCCGTATCGTTTCCTTTAGCCAGGATCATCTCATTCCACAAGCTGGCCAAAATTGAGGCTACGGGTGGTTTACACAATTCGCAACCATCGCCTGTACCCAGTTTATTCAATACTTCATCAAACGTCATCAGCTTATGCACTTTCACCAGGTCGTACAGTTCCTGACGGCTGTAGTTAAAGTGTTCGCAGATTACGTTGCGTACATATTTTCCTTGTGATTTAAGGGTATGGTTAATGAGGTCCTTTACCATGGGAACGCAACCGCCGCAACCGGTACCAGCTTTGGTACATTTCTTAACAGCGTCCATGGTTTCGTTGCCCTCACCTACCGCTTTGCAGATATCGCCTTTTGAAACGCTTTCGCAACTGCAGATCAGCGCATCATCGGGTAAGCTTGTAATACCGGCGCCACCTTCGCCACCAGATCCGCCACGTGCGCCCAGGATCACATCTTCAGGATTAGGCGGCAACACCACTTTATTCTTGCTGGTTTGCAGCAACATATTGTAAGCATCTGCATCGCCTACCAGGATACCGCCTAATAAATATTTTCCGTCGTTTGAAATATTAATGCGTTTGTAAACACCCTTCATGCTGTCTTCCAGCACAATGCTTCGCCCTTCGGTATGCGCCACAAACGGATCACCAAAGCTGGCCACATCAACACCTATCAGTTTCAGCTTGGTGCTCATGTCGAACCCGGTGAACGATTTGTCGCCACCCAGCAGGTTGGCAGCTACTACTTCGGCCATTTCATAACCGGGCGCCACCAGACCATAGATCATGCCACCGTGCAAAGCACATTCGCCAATGGCAAAGATGAATGGATCGGCGGTTGCTAATTTATCGTTCACGACAATACCACCGCGGTGTCCTGTTTCCAAACCAGCCAGTTTTGCCAACTCATCGCGCGGCTTGATACCGGCTGAGATCACCAGCATATCCACATCGAGTTTGGTATCGTCTGAGAACTGCATACCATTTATGAACTGATCGCCCAGGATCTCAGAGGTGTTCTTGCTTGTATGAATGGAAAGCCCCAGTGATTCGAGCTTTGCTTTTAAGATGTTGGAACCGGCCTCATCGATTTGCCGGGGCATAAGACGGGGAGCAAATTCAATTACGTGGGTATTGGTAACGCCAAGGTCTATCATGGCTTTGGCCGCTTCCAACCCCAGCAAACCGCCACCAATTACAGCGCCGGTCTTTGCTTTTTTAGCATAAGCCGTCATCAATTCCAGGTCCTCGATAGTGCGGTAAATAAATACGCCTTCTTTTTCAACACCCGGGATGGGAGGAACAAAGGCAGCAGAACCGGTGGCCAGTATCAGGTAATCGTAAGATTCAGTAATACCGTGGTGAGAGCGAACAGTTTTTTGTTCGCGATCTATATAAGAGATGGGATCTCCTAAATACAATTTAATATTTCTTTCCGCATACCAATCGAGGCCGGCCATTGTGAGGTCTTCAGCCGTTTTACCAGCAAAGTATTCACTCAAATGAACACGATCGTAAGCCGGGCGGGTTTCTTCTCCAAAAACCACTAATTCAATTTGCCCTGATTGGGCTTTGGCGGTCAGCTTTTCACAAAACTTGTATCCAACCATTCCATTGCCGATAACTACTATTTTCATAATCTGCGGTTTTAAGTGTCAGTTAAGCGCAGGCAATCGTTATATTATATAAAATCACATGTAAGAACAAGATGGCAATTCGCTAAAAATTTATTCGTTGTTTTGTGATCTCTGTAATAAAAATACGTTCTTTTTGTTGTACTTTTTACTCAAAATTCAAATATAGATAATATATTTATTTTACTAATGTATAATTATTTAAATTTTTCTCTCATTTTTGAGGTCGGAACCAGAAAGCATTAGACAGGCAATGAACTATTGCGATTTTGCTACTGATTTAGCCTAAAAAGGATATATTAAATAATACTACATATAAATTTTACCGGGTGAAACGAAATAAACATGGTTGTGATCTGAAAAGCTGCTTTTTATGCAGACTCTGCTCAAAGGAATGGCTTCCGGCAGTTGATGCCCATCGCCAAAGCTTTCATGTAAATAAAGGTGAGTTGCTTTTTACCGAAGGCAATGAGGTTACCGGTATTTACTTTATATATAAGGGCACCTTTAAGGTTCATAAAAAATGGACTCAGGATAAAGAGCTGATCGTTCGGCTGGCCCGAAGCGGCGCCATTCTGGGTCATCGCGGTTTGGGTAATGATATTTTTTATCCCGTATCAGCCACCGCACTGGAACCAAGTGAAGTGTGTTTTATCGACATTGGCTTTTTTCAGTCGACCCTGAAAGTGAACCCGCAGTTCCTGTATGAACTGATGATGTTCTTTGCCGGTGAATTGAAGGAGTCTGAGAAAAAGATGCGCAATCTGGCGCATATGCCGGTTATTGGCAGAATTGCCCTGGCTTTGTTATCTATTCAGTCAACCTTTGGCACCACGCCGGAAGGTTTTCTTGATATCACCCTCAGCCGCCAGGACCTGGCCTCGTATACCGGCACTACCTATGAAACCGTATTCAGGCTTATGAACGAAATGGTACAGGAAGGCAGCATAACTTTATCAGGCAAGAGCATATGCATTGCAGATGCGGAGAAGTTGCTTGCACATACTGTTGAATGATCTCTTTTATTAAAATATTTTTTTAGTGGCAGCATTAACTGTGGAACCCGAATTAATAGTAGCAGGCGCCGGGGCGGGCGATCCCGAACTCATTACTTTAAAAGCATATAAACTTTTACAGGAAGTGCCGGTGGTGTTGTATGATAACCTGGTAAATAAGTCATTGCTCGATTATACCAAACCGGGTTGTGAAAACATTTATGTAGGCAAGCTGCCTTATGGCGATTACACGCCACAGGAACAAATACATGAACTGATAAAAGAAAAGGCCTTTTCAAAAGGCAGGGTATTACGTTTAAAGGGTGGCGATCCTTTTATTTTTGGAAGAGGGTTTGAAGAAATATTATTTGCCCGCCAACATGGAATAAAAACAACTTACATCCCCGGCATTACCAGTATGCAGGCAAGTGGTTTGTACGACATTCCTTTAACCTTTCGTAACATCAGTGAAAGTATATGGGTGGTTACCGGTACTAAAAAAGATGGCTCATTATCTGCCGATCTGCAACTGGCCATACAAAGCAAAGCCACTGTAGTTATTTATATGGGTATGAAAAAATTGCCTGAAATCGCCAGCATCTATCTTGACAAAGGTTATGGCGATATGCCTGCAGCAATCATTCATTATGCATCGCTGCCGTATCACAAACTTGTCAAGGGCGCCATCAAAGACCTGCCACAACTGGCAGCAGAACAACATATCACTCATCCGGCCCTTATCATCATTGGCCCGGTCACAAATACAGATTTATTGGTTGGCACTTAATAACCACCAATAAATCTGTTAATACATACTAACGGTTGTTATATAACGTTATATATTACGATAAAATAATACTTCAAATCGTAGTTTATAACAGGATTCCTATCATGCGCATACGCGCTAAGTACTTCTATGTATCACCAGCTAAATGATGGGGCGTATTCACTTAAGATTCACAAATTTTTTATTGTCACGAAACAGGATTCCGGTGTTTTAAACGAGGTATTCTGTCAAAAGTAGCAACAGAGAAGAATTTGGCGATACTGCGCTATAAATTCTTGAAATTATACAAAGGCTCTGGTTAGGCACTAAGAGCTCCCGGATAAAAAACCGGGAGCTTACATTAACGTTATGCAGATAACATGCACTACACCAGGAATTACAGGCCTGAAGGATGGGTTAATTTCTTCTACCGGCCTGCACTCGAAGAAGGAAATAGTTTATACAAAACTTTTTCAACATCCTTCTTCGTATACGTTATCGTTACGCCCTTTAAACATTCCACGCGACATGCCGGCTATTTGTAAGTGGGCATGGAAGCTGAGCCGTGCTGCTGATACGGTGGCAGCAAGTTACCTGTATGCGGGCAGTTCTGATTTTGCCCGTTCTTTTATGGTACTATTGAATAACCGGCTCGCTCTTTGCCAGATTGATATTTGTGCTGCTGACAAGGACGAGTTGTATGATACATTTCCAACTGCCAACGGCGATTATATTATTCGACTCCTGATGAACACCAACAGGAGCACCGTTCGCCCACTGCACCTCAAAGCCCTTCAAACCTGTATGGAATATTTCTTTTTATTCCCTGAGATCAAAAAGATCATCGCTGAACCCGAGGCCGAGAATAAGCTATACAACGAAATTTTATTACAGGCCGGTTTTCGGCAGGAAGAACAGGTGTTTAGTCATTATGCAGTATGTAACCTGTTAGCTTGTACACGACAAAGTTTTATACCATAATAGTCCATTAACCTTGTCCCACCAGCTAAGCGTAAAAGTAAAGGACTACTTTGCTTACCTGCACTTAGCCTTAACCTTGTCCTTGAAACCAAGAGCCAATAGCGAGTAAAAGAGCTGTCAAGCGCTTTCCATAAAACCTCTTTACACTCTTTTGCTCCTTGCGCTCCTGGTTACAACCTTATCCGGAAAAAGTACCTTGTCCTAATGGTTACCTTGTCCTATAACGCAACCCTTGGGTCGGGAGGGTAAAAGAGGCAACTCCCGGCACTAATGCTCCTCAGTTTGCTTGCCTTATCCTTCAATACCTTATCCACCCATGCATTACCATGGGCCATAAAGCAGTGTAAAAGAATCATTAAACCCAGGGAGGGAATCAACAATGGTTCCCTCCTTTGTTTACAACTCTCCTATCTTATTCATTTGCACTGCTGTAGATTAATCTCTACACCCTTCTTCCCTATTGGGCATGAAATTTTAGCGAATAGTAAAAAGAGTATATGACGCTGAAAGCTTTTTACTGGAAGTATTCTGTGTGGGCGGCAATACTTAATACACTAAGCATTGTTGTTTTCCTCCTCAATCGACAATATCAAAATACCTGGTTGCTATATGTAGGTAATCTCCTGTTTTCTGCTGTTGTATTGATAGGTGTGTTCAGGGGTTATCACCGGGTACATGACTCGGCCAGTGTACGGTCATCCACCATGATGGGGATCAAGATCACCATCTATGGCATATTACTGGCTATTCTGATGTGCGTGGTAGTACTGGTCATTAATTCAATATTCACCGGGTTAAATGACAGGAGCGAGCCAGCTCAAAGTGGACGGGGCGATGTATTGTTCATCATTCTCTCCAGCACTATTGCCATTAACGCCATATTAGGCGCCCTGGCGGCAGTAATTGGCGCTACTGTAGTGAAGAAGAACCAAAAGACTGAAGCTGGTAAAACATTGTATTAAGGTTACACAACTATAGCCCTTTTTTGCTCATACAAATCAATCAACATGAAACTGATAGGCATCTTACTGATCGTCATTGGCATTCTTATGATCATTCTGAAAGAAGTAAACTTCACCACTAAAAAAGAAGTGGCCGATCTGGGTCCTATTGAGATAAAGAAAAAAGAACAACATACGCTGGCCTGGCCATTGTATGCAGGTATTGGGATTGCAGCCTGTGGGGTGATTGTACTGGCTGCCGGCAGCCGTAAAACATCGTAACCTGTTCTTCCCTCAATGGGGATTTTTATGGACAGTAACCTATCTATACAATCTTATAGGTCAAGGAATTAATTGCGGAATAGGATTTGAAGTCTAATAACCATACAACATATCTATTACTTATTTAAAATTTATAATCATGAGTACAACAACTAAAGTTATCCTGGGCCTGGTAGGCGCTGCTGCTGTAGGCGCTGCAGTGGGAATGTTATTAGCTCCGGAAAAAGGAAGCGACATCAGAAAGAATCTTAAAGATTCAGCCGGTAAATGGTCTGACAAATTAAGCGAAGTGTGGCAAAATGGTAAAAAAGCTGCCGATAAAGCCTCTTCTCGGATGCAAACCGAAATGTAAGATTCCGGTTTCAACGCCGAAAAACCATATCCGGGCAGGCCTCTGGCCTGCTCTTTTTTTGCCTTACCTCGCAAAAACAATAACAGGGAAGATCAAACTGTCTCTGCTGCCCACTATAAAAAAAGCTTCCCTCGGCTGAGCCGGGGGAAGCTTTTTTATTTAGATCCGAAATACTGATTAATTCTTCAACAGTTTTATAAGTGCTTTTTGTGAACCCTGAACACAAAAAGCGGTATAAAGTCCCGGACGCCAGTATCCGCCTAAAGTGAACGTTGTATTGCTGGCTACCTCATACATTTTCATAAA
The DNA here is from genome assembly GCA_021154515.1 of Niastella sp. GTDB lineage: Bacteria > Bacteroidota > Bacteroidia > Chitinophagales > Chitinophagaceae > Niastella. The sequence continues at coordinate 7,399 of JAJKIL010000226.1, forward strand.
CTTACCCGATACATCGTAAATGTAAATGTAAACAGGATCAGTATTGGAACTGGAAATTTTCAGCTTGAATGAAGTAGTGGTTGGGTTGGGCGAAGCAACTACCTTTAATATTCCAGTTGATGGCACTTTCGCATCCAGCACGGTTACAGTAACTGTATCGGTACCTGTAGCCCCATTATCATCAGTAACTGTAAGTCTGAATACATAGGTTCCTGGTTGCATATTGGAGAGCACTGTAGTTGAGGCCAGCGGTGTTAATAAACTAAAGGTTGTAGGACCACTTATTTTCACCCATTTGTATGAAATGATCTTGCCATCAACATCAGTAGAAGCTGATCCATCAAGCGGTATGCCTGCTGAGGGTAGCTGAACGGTGATATCATCGCCTGCCCTGGCAATTGGCGCCTGGTTACCAGGAGATGCAGTATCGTTTACAACGATTGTAACATCATCTTTGGCTGTAGCACCGCTGTTGTCGGTTACAGTTAAACTGAAAACATAGGTACCAACTACCAGGTTACTTGCCACTGCGGTAGAACCGGTACTGGTAATCAGGGCAGTATTGGGTCCACTTGATTGTGACCATACGTATTTTACAATAGAACCATCAGGATCTTTCGAGGCAGAACCAATCAAATTAACACTTTTTGTTGGCAGTATAATTACCTGGTCTGGACCCGCATCGGCTATGGGCGCTTGGTTGGTTGGTGTAGGGGAATTACTTACAAATACGTTCACATCATCATAAGCCGCAGCACCCTTGTCGTCAGTTACTGTTAAGCGGAACACATAAGTACCGACAACCAGTCCAGTCACTAACGTTGCTGGAGAACTCGCATCGTTAAAATTAGAGCCTGCAGGTCCGCTTAATATCGACCATGCATATTTTATAATAGTGCCATCGGGGTCTTTTGATGCTCCACCATTCAGCTGTGCGCTGGTGGTAGGCAATGAAACATTTATATCAGCACCTGCATTGGCTACTGGCGCCAGGTTAGCGGCCAGCACAGTTACAGTTACATCGTCTGAAGCAGAAGCCCCTTTATCGTCGGTTACAGTTAATCTGAATACAAATACACCTACACCCAGACCTGTTGCGGTTGTGGTAGCTGATCCGGCATTGGTGATGCTGAACTGTGATGGACCAGCAATTTTTGTCCATGCCCATGTTACAATGGAGCCATCAGCATCCTTAGAGGCTGATCCATCCAGTTTAACAAAGTTTGTTGGCAGGGTAATAGTTATATCGGAACCTGCATAGGCAACAGGCGCCTGATTGGATGGCGGTTGGCTGATCGGGGAAGAAAACAGCTGGCACATGGGAACATATTCCTGTGGCAGACTGGCACTTGACCACGACAGTTCCAGTCCACTGCGACTGTCTGAGTTAGCATATTCCAGCTTGATATCATATTTCTGTCCGGCGACCAGGTTTATGGGTGTTGTAAAATAATCGGTCGGATAATCTTCCACCCATTTATCGATTACCAGTTTGCCATCGATCCAAAGGCGATGATTGCCACCCGCGTATAGATCAAATGTATACGCTTCTGAAAACTGAGCCATTATCTGACCCGTCCATCGCATTGAATAAGTGACACCGGGAATTTTATGATGAACGCCCAAAGACATCCATTCCTGAAAAACTATATAGGGATCGATTCTTGTAAATACGAGGTTCGAAAGGTTGGCATCCTTGTAATATTCACCTTTCAATCCATTTCCATTACCCCAGATAGTAGGAGCAAAAGGGGCAATATTTGTTTTACCTGAGTGGGTAAGTTCATAAGACTGGCCGCTTGTCGGCTGCACTCTGAAAACCTCCTTAGGACCTGCATCTGAGCTCAGATACAAGTCAGTCGCACTTGTGGGGGCGGCCAATGTACCACCAGCTGTACCAGCTATGGTGCATTGGATAACATCCAGCCTTTTTGCACCGTCGGGTGATTGATTAATTACAGCTGCTTTTTTATGACCGGTTATTGTACAATTTCTCATAAATACCGGAAATGGCCCGTCAAGAGGTCCTTCATTCATTATCATGGCGTAATCCAGTCCAGCCGCATCAATGATAAGGTTCTCATATCTTGCCCGGTTGCTGTTTAAAGAAGCGGCCATCACTATTATGGGAGCATTGTAAAGCTGCCCGTTGCGATAGCAGTATGAATTTACGTAAGCGCCACCAAAGATACCTGCATCGCAATTATATACAACAAAGTCTTCAATAACGTGGTGCTGTTCGTTATTTTGCCATGACACCAAACCACCTTCGCAGTTATGGGCCATATTATGGTTAAAGGTCCAGGTACTTGTTATTGCACCTTCATCCCACAAATAGGCGCCTCCTAAGCGATAATCACCTGGGTTACCTACTACTACATTATTGGTACACACATTGTCATCGCCTATACCCAGTAAAAAACCTGTTACAGTTAATGAGTTGGCCGATCCCGGTATAAACTTGGTCAAAGCTACTATGTTGCCATCCCATACAGATTCATGGGTAAACTCTTGCGCGTCCCACCAAAATGCATGTTCAGTAACATTGTAAGCTACATTACCCTTCATGGTAATCCCATTCGACACGTGCGGTACATAGGAATGGCTGTCAGTATCGCGGATCACACATCCTTCTACCATTGATCCTATACTGGCATCATCGCAGTGGTGAAAGTGTATACCATATCTTCCCAATACAAATTCGGTTACGGAGCCGTTTGCTTTGCGGGGCCCCATATAGCGGATCTGCACATACCTGATAGTTTGGGGAACTGAAGAGCGAATGAAAATATGTACACGGCCATTGGCTGTTCCCTCAATACGTACATTACGGGTAAGATTTATTACTTCGGCCGTCCAGATGTTATTGATCTGCGGATGAACACGAATGGTTGCCGCGTTCAATGTAATAGATGATCCTGAAATGCTATTGATGGTACGGTCTTCAAATCCGGTAAGATAAGCGTCACCAACACTGGGCGCCTGGGTAGGCGCAATGGTAATGCTGTCACCAGCCTGCCAGCCTGCTGGCGTGCTGTTCAATGAAACAGCAGTAGTGCCTGATGCAACACTGCCGGCCGCGCGGGTAAACGAAGTTTTTGCAGAACCTACTAAATTAAGAACACCAGATCCCATTACCCACA
>JAJKIL010000227.1 GCA_021154515.1 Niastella sp.
CACCGCCGCAAAGTGGTGCCGGCTAAAGATGGTTTCAATAAACTCCCGGCTGTAGTGCGACACGTCGCGCACTTTTTTGATCCTGAGCATGGCATTCAGGTAGGTTTCCACTTTTATCAACCGGCTGTGGTTGAGTCTCATTTCATCCTTCTTGAACTGCGCTTTGAATAGCTGGGGGTTACTGATAACCGGGGTAAGCCGCCGGATGATATTTTTATCGGCCCTGAAAAAATAGAAGAGGGAAATAACAACGATCAGGGTCAGCCCGCTCAAAAATCCCAGCACCAGTAGGGTAACTTCCCCAAACGTCATCAGTTCTTTGTTTCGCTCGAATTCCATTGCCCTGAAAAAATAAAAGAGCAGGAATACGAGTGGTATTATCACATTGTTAATACAATATTTTAAAAAGGGATTGCTGGTAGTGGCCAGGAACCTGAAATGGCGGCTGAATAAAATAAACGTGGTAATATTCCAGCTCATAATAAACACGCCAATGGCCAGGCCTACAAACAAGGCAGCCAGCATGCTTACATTGCCCAGGTATTCGGGCGCCAGGTACAGGGAATCGGCGCCGAATGATTTCATAAAAGTACCATTCACCGTGCTGAATAAAACGAACCAGAAGATGAGCAGCACCTGAAATTTCTTAAAATGCAGCATCACCAGCTGTACAGGAAAAGAGTAATATAATCCCTTCAAAAAAAGTTTCATTAAAATAGTCTTAAACGTGAGCCGCCCGAGTAAACCGGCTTCATGCCCAATTTACTACTAAAACGAAAAGACAGTGCCAAGATTATGAAGGTTGCTTAAAGAATGATTGCCGGGTAAGAAATACCATGGCAACCAGGCTCAGCAGTAATAACATGCCTGTAATCTGGTGCAACTGTGCCAGCCACTCAAACGTTCCCCAGTGATTGGGTATTATACCGGTACTGGTTAACACCGATAGAATGCCTAATAATACCTGTAGCGTTACCAATATCAAGGGAATACGGCGGGCTTTAGTGAAAATTTCGCTGGTTGATGGTATGCGGAAAACTTTTGCGGAATAAATTATTATCAAAATTAATAACGCGTATGCCAGCCCCCGGTGCACAAAATGGATGGTGATCTTGTTCTCGAAAAAATTAAGGGTTACCGGTTCTTCTTTTAACATACCGGCTGGCACCCAGCTGCCATTGATGGTGGGCCAGGTAGGCGCGGCCGTGGCGGCTTTGTGACCTGCCATTAAGGCGCCAAAAATCAACTGCACAAATAAAAGAATGACCAGCGCCCAGGACCATTTATGTATACCGGGGAGATTGGTGCGTTTGCCGGCAGGCACTTTTAACTGTAATCCCTGCCAGAAAGCGTAACTGATTAATGCGAGGGCAAAAATAAAGTGCATGGCCAGTTTGGTGGGACGAACGTATACCGCATCGCCGGTGAGGCCGCTGGCCACCATGATCCAGCCAATGGCTCCCTGAAGGGCGCCAAAGATAAAAAGGATGAGCAGGGGCTTCACCATCTCTTTTTTTATGTGCTTTTTTGCCAGCAGGTATATAAAACCTACTACAAATGCCACGGCAATCAACCGGGCCCACAGGCGGTGAAACCATTCCCAGAAAAAGATGAATTTAAAATCGGCGAGGGTAAAATCGGAGTTCAGCAACCGGTATTGCGGTGATTGCTGGTATTTGGCAAACTTTTCCAGCCACTGGTGTTCGTTCAGCGGGGGCAGAAAGCCGGTAACTACATCCCATTCGGTAATTGATAAGCCTGAACCGGTTAGGCGGGTAACGCCGCCCAATACCACCTGCACTAATAACATAATCACCCCTAAAAATATCCAGTTGGATACTGCCCGGTTGGCCCGTTGTTCATTAGATATGGTATTCATTGCGGCGCAAAGGTAATACCGGAAAGCCACAAGTTTCAAGATTTCAAGGCACAAGACTACTACCTTGGGGCTGCTGTTATTGCGAACTGCCTTTCCAGGTTACAAGTTACAGGTTTCAAGTTCCAGCTGGCAGGCCCACTACTGAGCCACTTTAATATACCCCCATCCTTCGTGCTGCTTTGTCACAATTTCATAAATGGCATCGGGTACTACTTCTACACCAGCTAACAACTGGCTTTTATCGATGTTGTTGCGCTTCATGGTGGCGGCGCAAGCTTTAAAACTGGCTTTTTTGCTGCTGCTTAATTCCTGGATGGCATCGGCAATGATCGATTTGTCTTTGATGACCATTGGCAGCGCATCACCATAAATGGCCACCTCCAGCTGGGCGTCTGGCCGCGACTGTGATATGCCCCGCACTTGCCTGATCACTGTTTTGTAAGCAGCGGTATCGCCACTCGTAATATCAAAGACCACTTTGTAGGCCCCTGTTTGGGCAAGCGTAAACACCGGCATCAGCGCCAGTGCAACGATCAACATTTTATTCTTGGTCATACCCGTTGATTTAAAAGTCAGGTAATAAGATGTTTACTTTTTCTTAGCAGCTTTTGCTATAGGATCGTACGGACCGTACTTATGTTGTTGAACTGAAAAACTGTCTGCATACGGACCAAAAGGATAATCGATGGGTTTGGTATTTTTCTTCGGCCAGTCCTTCGACAGGTCTTTATGCGGATGTGGCTGGGAATTAATAAAGGCGGCCACATCCCAGGCCTGTTCATCTGTTAACTGCGTATTGCTATATGAAGCCCCAAACGGCATATTGTCTTTTACATAACCGGCCATTCGTGATAACCTGAACAACCCCGCCCCTATATTATAACTTTCGGTTCCCCATAATGGTGGATATATATAACCGATACCCGTAACAGTATCGCGCATGCCCCCACCATTGGCGCCATGGCAGAGCTGGCATTTTTCAATGAATACCATTTTCCCCTTTTCCTGGTCTGCCGGGCGGTTGAGGTTCTTCAATGAATTAATGCCCGAGCCCAATGGCTTTTTACCTTTTGCTACCCCGGTTCCCAGCCAATGCATATAGGCTACAATAGCCTGCATTTCGCGGCTGTTGCTATCGAGTGCTTTGCCATTGAGGCTTCTTTCAAAACAATCGTTCACTCTTTTTTCAATAGATTCTATGGAGCCGCTGCGTTCGCGGTATTTGGGATAGGTAGAAGCTACGGCGCTGTAGTTATTTCCCCAGGGCTTGGTGCCTGCCGCCAGGTGGCAGTTCTGACAGTTCATTCCATTGGAGATATGCGCTACTGTTCCTTTAGGGCCCAGGTACCGGGAAGTATGGGCAATAAGGTCGCGGCCATAACGGATCTGTTCACCTGCCGGCGTGCCCGGGATAGTATTACTATCAGGCGGTTGCCAGGGCATTTCGGGTGCAGCTGAAGCCAACGCGGTTGCTTTTTGTTGTATGTCAACCGGCGTGTGGTATTTAATATTTACCCAAATGGCAACAGGCACTGCTATCGCCAATAATCCAATTAGCAAATTACGGTTCATGATATAACAAGCAGATCGTTCTAACAGTAAATGTTGCATACCGTACCTAAACCCGGCATGCAACATGACACTTGTATAATAGACGGGGTTAAGAAAAGGGGGATCATTCCATTCAATAGCTTAGCCTAACCAGCAAAGCAATAAGAGCAGCCATGTTCCTGTGCGCGGCCTAATGCCCAAACACCGGAAGGCACTACCTGGATGTTCGGCAGCACAGCGCCCAGCCATTCTTTTTTCACGGCTGCAGCATCCATTTTCATCATGTCTGCCGCTACAGCACTATAAACTGTTATAGCCATTTCGCAAGCGCAGAACATAACCCCACTATCCTGTAGTTCATTAATACCAATAGCCACATTGCCAATACCTGGCACTTTAAAATCACCTTCTTTTGGTTTCCAGAAAGGATTACGGGTAGCCGGCGCTTTTGTAAGTGGGTCATTGGCTTTCATGAGCTCGCCGAGTTTGTATTTTTCCCACATTTCGTTTTGTAAAGCATAGCCCACCGCTTCATGCCGAAGCACTACTACTGCACTGCAATCCTTTTCAGGCGTACCGGTAGCAGCATTCGTCAATAAAAAAACCTTTGGCCAGGCAAATGGCATCAGATCATGTGGTTGTGTAGCATCAAACACAATGCGGTGTTTTCCTTTTATCTTATTGAACCATTCTTCAGCACCGATATATTCATGGTCTGCTGATTCAGGAAAGGCCTGTGCGGTAAAAGGAGCCAGGGAAACAGTACCCAGTGCAGCTGCGCCCGCGGCGATCTTTCCTAAAAAGTCGCGGCGTGATGCTGCAGTTGAATTGTTGGTTTGCATATACAGTCAATTTTAGTTAAAGCAATGGAAAGACTGAATAGTCCGGTATGAACTATGGTCAACTCATTCATAGAGTATGCACAATGCTTCGCAACATCCTTTGTAGTACAATAATTCCGCAGAGTAATTAATCCCGACTGTGGTATTTCAGTAGAACGGTGACGGCTGGGTTGGGGTATTAAAGATACTTATATTACATATTAGCGACCAAATTAATGTGGTAATTTTTCACGCAGGCTGCCATACACCCAGGTACCTGCAATGGCGCTTAATAAAGTGACAATGATTACGGTAGCGCCTGTTCCTATCAATGCATACAAAGGCCCGGGACATGCACCGGTCATTGCCCAGCCGGCGCCAAATAACAGACCGCCATAGATCTGCCCTTTATTGAATTGCTTGGGATGCAAATCAATAGGTTCGCCATATATTGTTTTAATCTTGAATTTTTTGATGAGACCAACAGAAATAATGCCTGTTACTACAGCAGAACCAATTACGCCATACATATGAAAGCTTTGAAGGCGGAACATTTCCTGGATGCGGAACCAGGAGATCACTTCTGCTTTAACCAGCAGAATGCCAAACAACAAACCCGCAATTAAATATTTTAACGAGTGCCACCACGTGTGCTCTATACGTGACTCGTTGATGCAAATTGTATCGAGCGAGCGTACTTCAAAATCGGTATTGGTTTCCTTTGCTATTGTTGGTTGTGTTATTACGTCTTTCGTTTCCATAGTCAATGCTTTACAGGTGTAAGATGGCAGGTAAAATGAGGTTGGCAGTAATAAAACCACCGATCATAAAACAACAGGTTGCTACGAGAGAGGGCCATTGCAGGTTTGAAAGGCCCATGATGGCATGTCCCGATGTACAGCCACCTGCATAGCGGGTACCAAAGCCTACTAAAAATCCGCCGCCCACGAGTAAGATAAATCCGCGCAGCGTTAATAAAGCAGGCCAGTTAAACAGGTCTATAGGAACGATGGAGGAATAATTATGAATATTATACTGCTGCAGCTCATTCACCAGTTTTGGATTCACCACAATGGGTTTGCCGCTATTTAACCATTGGGTGGCAATGATGGCGCCCAGCAGGATACCGGTTACAAAAAACAGGTTCCAGGTTTCTTTTCGCCAGTTGTATTTGAAAAAAGGAATATTAGCCGGTATACAGGCTGCACAAATATGCCGCAAGGAAGAAGAAACCCCGAATGATTTATTACCCATGATCAACAGCAGCGGCACTACCAACCCTATCAACGGGCCCGCCACATACCAGGGCCAGGGTTGTTTTATCCATTCCAAAAATTGCATGATGACTAATTTTTTGTAAATATGGTGCTTTCAAAAAAAAAGCTGTGCGACATAAATCACACAGCTATAAGTTACTAAAATTTTTCGAGGTGCGGTTACAACATCGTGTTTGGACAAACATAATCAGTTATCGTAAACTTACCGGAGTCTTTAAGTGCTTTAAATCCGCCCTTTATATCAACCAGGTTATCGAACCCGCGCGCTTTTAATACAGAGATAAAGATCATGGAGCGGTAGCCGCCTGCACAATGCACATACCAGGTTTTATTTTTATCCACCTGTTGCATGCTGTCTTTGATATAATCCAGACTGGCGTTTACCACACACTTCACATGTTCCGCTTCGTATTCACTTTGCTTACGTCCATCCAACACGTTTATATTGCCATCGGCTTCCTGTATAGCCGCCAGTTCGGTGGCTGTTATAGAAGTAATGGTATCGATCTCTTTTCCTGCTTTTTTCCAGGCGTTAATACCGCCCTGCAAATACCCAATGGCATAATCGTAACCCACCCTGGCGAGGCGGGTAACCACTTCTTCCTGGCGGCCTTCCTCCGCTACGATCAAAATGGTTTGTTTAATATCAGGGATAAGCGCCCCCACCCAGGGTGCAAAATTGCCATCGATACCAATATTGATTGAATTGGGAATAAATCCATTTGCAAATGTTTGCGGGTCGCGTGTATCGAGAATAAGCGCATCGGTTTCATTGGCTGCTGCTTCAAACGCTTCCACACCCAACGGATGCGTACCTTTTTTCAACACTTCATTGATGCTTTCATACCCCTGTTTATTCAACTGCACATTCAAAGGAAAATATTGTGGCGGCGCCGTTAAACCCTCGGTAACTTCTTTTACAAATTCCTCTTTGGTCATATCGGCACGTAAAGCGTAGTTCGTTTGTTTCTGATGACCCAACGTATCGGTAGTTTCCTTACTCATGTTCTTGCCACAGGCGCTGCCGGCGCCATGTGCAGGATATACGGTCAGCGTATCGGGCAGGGGCATTATTTTATTACGCAGTGAATCATACAGGAAACCAGCCAGGTCTTCCTGGGTAATATGATCCGCTTTTTGCGCCAGGTCAGGACGGCCCACATCTCCAATAAACAAGGTATCGCCGCTGAACAATCCTACTTCTTTTCCCTGTTCATCTTTCAACAGGTAACAGCTACTTTCCATGGTATGGCCGGGCGTATGCAATACGGTAATAGTTATGTTGCCTATTTTAAATATTTCACCATCGGTAGCAATGTGTGCAGCAAACGTGGGCGTGGCAGTGGGACCATATACAATGGTAGCGCCGGTTTCTTTTGCCAGATCAACATGGCCTGAAACAAAATCAGCATGAAAGTGCGTTTCAAAAACATACTTTATAGTGGCGCCAGAACGATTGGCTTTTTGAACATATGGATCTATTTCGCGCAACGGGTCAATTACCACAGCTTCTCCCTCGCTTTCGATGTAATATGCTCCCTGTGCCAGGCAACCGGTATAAATTTGTTCTATCTTCATAACAATGCTGTTTAAATGATCAACGCAATTTCTGTAGAATGGTTTTAATAGAATATGACTTTTATCACAGAGCGTTTTTAGGGCTATTCTTTAACTAAAAAAGAACAGTTCACGCACCAGTATAAATAAGCCAATTGCCAGCACAAACCAGCCAAATCCCTTTTTTAACGATTGGCCGGGTATTTTATCTGAGAAAGCGGTTCCCACAAAAATTCCCAACACCGCAATAGCTGTAAACAACAACAATTGCGACCAGTTTATTGTATAATGCGACAACGTGCTGAAAAATCCAAAAAACGAACTGATGGCCATAATGGTAAGGGATGAACCCACCGCTATTTTCATCGGCAATCTACTGATCAGGACCAGTGACGGGATAATCAAAAACCCGCCGCCTGCACCCAATAAACCCGTAACAGCGCCCACCAGTAAACCCTGGATCAGCAATCCGCTTTTCCGTTCTTTGGGAATACCTGGTGCTGGTGGTTTGGTACCTGATTGTATCATTGAAGTGGCTGCTGCCAGCATTAATAAGGCAAAAAGGACCATTAAAAAAACACCTTTATCGACCACAAGTTCACCTACGGTGAATAAATGATCGGGGATCATGGGCAACACAAACCGCCGTACAATAAATACCGATAACAGTGAAGGCAGCCCGAAGTACAGCACTACCTGAAAATCGATCAGTCTTTTATAGTAGGAACGCACACTCCCCACCAGGCTACAACTGCCCACCACAAATAACGAATAGGTGGTGGCCAATAGCGGGTGCACATGCAACAGGTACACAAACACGGGTACGGTAAGTATTGACCCACCGCCTCCTATCAACCCTAATGATACGCCAATTAAAACGGCTGCTAAATAACCGGATATTTCCATTTAAATAAATAATTCAGTAAAACAACAACAGACAGGTTTTAAATGATCATGCAACAGCGAGCCGGGCATTGGCGTCCTGAATCATGCAATCATTGGGTGAAGATGCGGGAAATAAAAAGCCTGATAGGTGACGAAGGTCACAATTGAATAATTTCAATAGCATTCCGGTTGAGCTTTACTTTGCCAAATTGTTCCATTTTCTTAAGCAGGCGCGAAATAACCTCCCGGGAAGAATTGAGTTCATTGGCAATTTCCTGGTGATTGAGCGGAATGAGATTCGTACCAAGCGTTTCCTGGTGTTTTTTCAGGTAGAATTCCAGCCGCTCGTCCATGCCGCGAAACGCAATATGATCGATGGTGCTCAGCAATTCTTCAAAACGCGAACGATATGTACTAATTACAAATTGGCTCCAGCTTTTGTATTTTCCCATCCATTCTTCCATATACTCCAATGGAATGGCAATAATTTCTGTGTCCTTCACCGCCTTTGCCATTATGGCGCTTTTTTTATGTTCCGCCGCACACACCATTGACAATGCGCATGCCTGACCCGGTTGCAGATAGTACATAAAAAACTCATTTCCGTCATCGTCTTCCCGGTAAATTTTCACCAGACCGTTCAGGATCAGCATGGTTGAACGGAAATACTGGCCGGTGCGCATCAATTGCTCGTCCGTTTTGAACGACCGGATCTCGCCCTGCTCCTGGATTTCCAATTGCAATTCCTTTTCAAAAGCGGGGAAGGCGAGAGGTATTGTGCTTAATTCCATATTGGGAATGTGATGTGTAAAAAAACAAAGTTGATAAATAATATTTAAATAGTGGCATCCCTTATTTTTGGGCTCAAATACACCCCTTGCTAAAACTCTTTTACCAAACTGAACGCATTGAAGCCGGCTGCGATGAAGCAGGCCGCGGCTGTTTAGCAGGACCCGTATTTGCGGCTGCAGTTATTTTACCCGAAGGTTTTTACCACGAAAAGCTGAATGACAGCAAGCAGGTGACCGAAGAAGACCGGTATGAATTGAGGGAGTTTATTGAAAAACATGCCATCTGCTACCAGGTAGGCAGCGTAGATCATGAAGAAATTGACCGCATTAATATCCTGAACGCATCTTTTAAGGCCATGCACCTGGCCATTGAGAAACTGACGACAAAGGCGAAATTCCTAATCATCGACGGGAACAGGTTCACTAAATACAAGCGCATTCCCCATCAGTGTATTATTAAAGGCGATTCGGAATACGCCTCCATTGCTGCAGCCAGCATTCTGGCCAAAACCTACCGCGACGATTTTATGCGCAACCTGCATCCTGATTTTCCGCAGTATAAATGGATCACCAATAAGGGTTATGGCACGGCCGAACACCGCAAAGCCATTGAAGAATTTGGCCTCACGCCCTATCACCGCCGCTCGTTTTCGCTAACCAGCAACCAGCTGGAGCTGGATATGTAACGCTGATCGGGAAGGTGGGATCAATTATTTATATCATTTCCGGGAAAAAGTTCATCTTCCTTTCTTCCCACTCACTTCTGATGATGCTGAAATAAATGGAATCGCGCCGGCGGTTATCGTGCATGAGCATATGGCTGCGTAAAATACCTTCGGGCTTCATACCCACTTTTAACAGGGCTGCCTTGGAGCGTTCATTCAAATTATCGGTTTTTACTTCCACCCGTTCCATTTTCATCACCTCGAAAGCAAAGGACAGCAGGGCAAACTTTGCCTGGCGGTTCACACCGGTTCCTATAAACGAAGTTCCCAGCCAGGTGCTGCCTATCTCCAGGCGCTTGTCATAAAAAGAAATATTCAAATAACTGGTGCTGCCCACAATTTCGTTGGAATGCTTGTCAATAACGGTGAACGGCATTCTAAGGCCCGCCTCTCTTTCACTAAATGATTGCTGCATCCAGGTTGATAACTCCTGTTCATTGCTTAGGTCTTTTGGGAAATATTTCCAGATCTCCTTGTCCTGGGCAAGGGGTAAAAATGCCTCATAATCGGCAGGGGTCATTAACCGCAATAATACGCGGGGTGTTTCCAGGGTAAAATGATCGGGGAAGAATTTCTGATATTCGGTCTTCATATATGCAAACGAGCTTTTTCTTAAAATTTGACTTGCGTGCCATTAACAATACCAAGTAAGAAGTACGAGGTAAGAAAATTCGCGAGCTTCCTACTTCTTACTTCAGCCTGTTTCTGCTTCAAATTTACTAAAGACATTTAAGTTTCAATTAATCACAAAAACCTCAATCTACGTCAGCCGTATCCCACTCCCCGGCTCCCTGGCGGATCAATACGGGTTCGTCACCGGTGCAATCAATAACGGTGGAGGGCATCATGCCGCCGATACCGCCATCGGCCACCACATCAACCAGCTTTTCGAAATTATCATGCATGAGCTCGGGATCGGTGTATTCTTCAACCATGGTTCCCGGTAATGTAGTACTTAATATCGGATGGCCCAGCTCTTTTACAATGGTGCGGGCGATCAGGTTATTGGGGATGCGCAACCCTATGGTATTCTTTTTGCTTTGCAGAATTTTGGGAACTTCCTTACTGGCTGGTAAAATAAAAGTATACGGACCCGGCAGGTAATGCTTTAACAGGCGATACATGGGGGTGCTGATGCTTTTCGTATACCGGCTCAAATCGCTCAGATCGTAACACACGAACGACAACTGCGCCTTTTGCGGATCAATATTTTTGATACGACAAATACGATCAATAGCTTTGTGTTGAAAGATATCACAGCCCAAACCATAGATCGTATCGGTTGGATAGATAATAATCCCCCCTTCCGATAAAACTTTCACGATAGTGGAAATATTTCGCGGTTGTGGATTTTCCGGATGAAGATGTAATAACATAACGGCAAATTATACTTTTTAACTAAAGTCTCATAATGATACCGGCAAATTATGCGCCCCGGTTACACATGTCATTATTTATGTAAATGTTAAAGCTGTATATGTTTTCAGTACTACATCATGCGCCGAAAATGAATTTAATATTAAATTTGAGCAAATTATTTTCATGCAACTACAACCTGTTGACCGTGTTGATACTATCAGCGCAGAAGACTTTCAGCAGCGTTACTATCTGCCATTGCAACCAGTTGTCATTACAAAGCTGGCCAAAGACTGGCCTGCCGTAGCCAAATGGAACTGGGAATATTTTAAAGAAATAGTAGGTAGTAAAAGAGTTGGACTGTACAACAACGTTAAGAGCGACGCTTACACCCCCATTAACACAGCTGACGATTACAAAACTTTTGGTGAGTACATCGACATGGTGAGTCATGGACCGGCAGCCTGGCGGATCTTTCTCTTCAATATTTTCGATCATGCGCCCCAGCTAACGGAAGACTTTACCTGGCCTGAGCATTTAATGAAGGGATTCGTTAAAAAATACCCTATGTTATTCGTAGGCGGGGCCACCAGTATTACGCATATGCACTTCGACATAGACATGTCGCATATTCTGCATACCCAGTTTACCGGTCGTAAGCGCGTGCTGTTATTCCCTTTTGAAGAACAACACAAGCTATACCGCAAGCCTTTTGAGGTGTTGAGCCTGGCTGACTTTTCGAACTATTATGAGAACGGCCATCCCGACTATAGCAAGTTCCCCGCATTGAAGCTGGCCAGGGGGTACGAAGTGATCCTGAACCATGGCGATACGCTGTTTATGCCTGCCGGTTACTGGCATCATATGGAATACCTTGACAGTGGTTTTGCTATGAGTTTGAGAGCTTTACAAGCTTCTATGAGCGGCAAGCTCAAAGGCGCGTGGAATTTGATCGGGATGCGGTATATCGATACGCTGATGAAAAAAACCGCCCCCAAATGGTGGTATGAGTATAAAAGGACCAGCCTGTTAAAGGCCGCCGAAAAGGAATTGGAAGCCTCAGACGTGAGATAAAGACATGCCCGTTTTTTTAATTGTAATTTGATCCAACTTAAGATTAATAAGCTGGCAGACCATACATTAAAAAATTTTAAGAAAAATATTGATTTTATAGAAAACAGTCTTTATTTTTACCGGGCGATGTGCTGAACTACCCTTCTCACCGGCAACTCACACAAACGTAATAATCCAATCTCCCTATTTCCAACCATCCAATTTCTGTTGACCCTCCAATTTCCATTTAATTATTAGAATTGTTTTCAAGTACGGATATTAACCTATTCGTTCCATATATTGTCCGCCACCCTTTTTAATTATCTCTGTTTACCTGATCACGTGTTGCTGACCTTTTGTGTCTTAGAAACTGCAAAAAAATTGTACCAGTAACTGAAACTAACTGCTCTTACTCCTGTGTAGGCAGCCAGCTTTAATTTACTAAACCGTAGAAGGGGGTTAATCCCAGACATGCAACCGGCATTTATGCCAGCATGTACCGATGCATCACCTTCTTTCATATATACCCGTTCTGTCCATCATCCATTGAACCCCACCTCCATTAAGATTATCGTATCACAACATATTGCTTAACTTCTTTCTTTTTGTGGTTTCAGAGGTAAGCACAGGCCGGCGATATCCATCGCTGGCATTTTTTTATTCCGTAACTGCCACCAATGGTAGGGGTTAGAAATAAAAAAGCCCGCTTGAATAAAACGGGCTTAAAAAGATATGCGTATCTGTTATAGTTGCGGAATGTGCGCTTTTGACGCCTAGGCAATGGTCCAGGTTTCTTTACCCCGTAATAATTTATCGAGGTTGGCAGGTCCCTTTGCCATTACTTCTTCCAGTTGCATTTGCATTACTTCTTCATA
>JAJKIL010000228.1 GCA_021154515.1 Niastella sp.
AGCAATGCCGTACCATTTTTCAGTTAAGCCGTTTTGAAGGACTCAAATACCAGGAAATTGCCGATCAGTTAGGGATCTCGGTAAAAACTGTTGAGAACCAGATGGGCAAGGCCCTGAAGCAGCTGCGCGTAAAACTGATCGATTATTTACCAATTTTCTTATTGGCATTATTATATATGTAACATATATGTCAACCAAATAAAATTACCCTTATTGAAAAGCTATACACAACATATGGATGATCTGCTGGTAAAGCACATTACCGGTGAAGCTACGACGGCAGAAGTGCTGGAGGTGGAAAAGTGGCTGGCCGACGATGAGGCGAACCGGCACTACTTCGAACATTTCAAACTGATCTGGGAAGAAAGCGTGCAACTGGCCGATACCCCGCAGGTTAACGAGCAGGCGGCCTGGGATCGATTTCAAAACCGCGTGCAAACCGGATCATTCCCAACCTCCAAAGCGAAAGTTTGGTCAATGAACAGCCCCCTGCTACGGGCGGCGGTAATTACAGGGCTGGTAATAGGCCTGGCAGCGCTCACATTTATCTTGTTCCAAAACAAACCCGGAAAAGTGATCGCCATGTCTAACATCCATACCAATAACCTGGTTAAATCCGACTCCCTCCCCGATGGCTCTATAGTAACCCTCAACAAACACTCACAGGTGTCCTTTCCTGAAAAGTTCGACAACGACAAAAGAGTGCTGCAACTAAGCGGGGAAGCCTTCTTTAAAGTGAAACCGAATAAGAAAAAACCATTTGAAGTACATACCAACAATGTAACCATTACCGTCGTAGGCACTTCCTTCAACGTAAGAAGCCGGGGCGATACTACTGAAATAATTGTTGAAACAGGATTGGTTGAAGTGGCTACCGAAAAACAAACCATTCTATTGCGACCAGGCCAAAAAGTCATCGCGGGCGTCAACGATGCTATTTTGCAAAAACAGGCAAACACCGATCAGCTATATAACTACTACCGCAGCAAAAAATTTGTTTGTGATAAAACCCCGTTATGGAAGCTGGTGGACAAGCTCAATGAAGCCTATGATGTGCAAATTATTTTTGGCAGCTCGGCGTTGCGCAACCTGCCATATACCACTACTTTTGATAATGAACCGCTCGACAAAATTCTAAGCCTCATTAGCTCAACATTTAATATCTCTGTAGTAAAAGAAAAAGGAAAAATCATACTACGCTAACCTGCGTGCAGAAATAACAATCATGACAAAGCTACGGGGATTGCTTCCCACGATTATTGGGCTTTTTTGTCTTAACAACCATGTATTAGCACAAAGCCTGCTCGATAAAAGGATCACTATCGATGCCAACAACCAGCGCCTGAGCGATATATTAAAACTAATCAGCAGTAAAGGGAATTTTTATTTCTCCTACAACAGCAACATTATTGCCTACGACAGTCTGATCTCTTTTTCCGCTTATAACAGAACCATAAAACAGATCCTTGACCAATTGTGCGGCAACCAGTACAAATGGCAACAAAACAATAATTACGTCATATTACGCAAAGCCACTATAACACCACCGGTACCTGTTGCCAGCCCTACACCCAGCGCCGAAAAATTATACACTGTTACCGGTTACATTCTGAATAGTGAAACCGGCGAAAAAGTTGGAAATGTAACCGTTTATGAAAGACAACGTCTGGTCTCTACTATGTCAGATGAGAAGGGCTACTTTAAAATAAGACTGAAAAGCAGGTATAGTACTGCCACCCTTACCATAAGCCGCGAATTGTTTGAGGATACCACCGTTGTTATTAAACCGAAATTCGATCAGCAGGTTACCATTGTAATGACCCCGCTTGAGACCAGTGACCCCCTTGTTACCATCAGCCCTGTTGAAAATGAATTGCCCGATACCATTGTGGTGAAACCACCTTCAGATACACTCACCGCTCAATCCATAACAAAGGAAGAGATCAACCGCGTTGAAAAATCACGCTGGGGTCAATTCCTGTTGTCGGCCAAACAAAACATACAAAGTATCAACCTGAAAAAATTCATGGCCGATCGTACTTTCCAGGTTTCTTTAACACCTGGTTTAAGTACGCATGGAAAATTAAGCGCCCAGGTGGTGAACAGTCTTTCAGTGAACGTAATTGGCGGGTATACCGCCGGCGTGAATGGTGTTGAACTGGGTGGGGCTTTTAACATTAATAAAACAGATGTGAAATATGTGCAGGCGGCCGGACTGTTGAACTTTACCGGTGGTTCGGTTAAAGGTGTGCAACTGGCAGGTATGCACAACCATGTGCTGGGTAATGTTGACATTGTTCAGGCATCGGGTATTGCCAATTTTGTAAAAGGCAATGTAACCGGCGCTCAACTGGCCGGCGTGTATAACCATGTTTCAAAAGATGTAAAAGGTTTACAGGCATCTGGTATTGCCAACTTTGTAAAAGGCAATGTAACCGGGGCTCAAATAAGTAGTATTTACAACCATGTAGCAGGCTCATTTACGGGTGTCCAGGCCAGCAATGTCTCCAACTTTGTTTACGGTAAGTTTGTGGGGGTGCAGTTAAGCAATATCTACAACGTTTGTTACGACAGTGTGTTTGGTGTTCAGGCCACCAATATTGTAAACTTTGCGCATAAACAGGTTTCCGGTGTACAGTTGTCGGTCATTGGTAATTTCGCCAACCGGGAATTAAATGGCGCTCAAATAGGTTTATTCAATTACGCAAAAAAATTACGTGGTTTCCAGTTGGGGCTTATTAATGTGGCCGATACTTCTGACGGGTACAGCATCGGGTTGATTAACATCGTGTTCAAAGGATATCATAAAATAACGTTCTCTACCAACGAAACCATGCGCTTTAACGCAGCCTTTAAAACAGGTAACAGCAAACTCTACAGCATTCTGTTAATGGGATTCGACCAGAAAAAAACAGGAGAAGACTCTGCCAATGTATTTTCCCTTGGGTATGGGTTGGGACATGAATTTTCTCTCGGTAAATGGTTTAGTATCAATCCTGAATTTACTTCACAATACCTGTACCTGGGAAATTATAACAGCACCAACGTGATGAACAAATTACATCTACAATTTCAGGTTAAGTTTGGTAAATACTTTTCCATCTTTGGTGGCCCTTCCTTTACCACGTATTACTCTGACCAAACAAAAACAAATGCAGGCTGGAACTATTCTATCCCATCAAAAGGTTATCACACCTTTGAATTGTGGAGTCACGACGTAAAAGGCTGGATCGGGTGGAACGCCGGCATCAGCCTCTTCTAACAATCACAAATTTTACTTAGCCTCATAGGGGAACAGCTTTGCTGAGTTGTCATACTGCAAATTATATTTCTATGATAAATGGGAAAATTGCAGTATGCCTATGTGCCTGCTTCTTATGGAAAACTGTTTCGTTTGCACAATCACCAACCAGTAACCCCTATAATATAAAAGTACCTGTACGGTCAGGCGTATTTCCTACTATTAGTACGCAGGGCAAAAAAGACAAATTCACTACCAGCAACTTTTCGCTTAATTTATTGGGTGGCTACACCGGTAGTGTAAATGGGATTGAGTTGGGTGGCTGGTTCAATATCGATAAACACAATCTGAAGGGTATGCAGACCGCAGGCTGGTTCAATATAGTGTATGGTGATGTGAAGGGATTACAGCTCGCCGGTTGGTTCAATGGCGCCAAAAGCGATGTTACAGGCGCCCAGTTTGGTGGCCTTGTCAATTACGCTAACAAGAATGTCAACGGCATGCAGATAGCGGGCATATATAATCACGTGGCTGGAAACTTTAATGGGTTTCAAACTGCAGGTATCTGTAACTATACCAATCAATCAGTAAAAGGTTTTCAATTAGCTGGCATTGCCAACATCAATACCAGCAGCACCAAAGGCTTTCAGGTGGCAGGCATTTTAAATTACAGTAAACACCTGAAAGGTTTACAACTTGGTCTCATCAATATTGCCGATACTTCAGATGGCTTTAGCATTGGGTTGCTGAACATTGTAAAAAAGGGCTATCATAAAATAACCATCAGCTCCAATGAAGTGCTGAATGCCAACCTCGCTATAAAATCCGGCAATAAAAAATTGTACAACATCTTAATGGTTGGTATTAATGCCGGTGGTGATGATAAAATTTTCTCGTATGGTTATGGTATTGGGCACGAAATAAAAGTGTCCAACCGGTTCACCGTAAACCCAGAGCTCACCACGCAATACCTGTATCTTGGCAATTGGAACTATTTGAACCAGTTAAGCAAATTTCAGGTACTGGCCACCGTTAAACTGGCGAACAAACTGGCTATCTTTGGCGGCCCTTCTTTTTCTGTGTATTACTCCGATCAACTGGAACCGGTAAAAGGATATAAATTCCTGGTGCCTCATGAAAGCTATCATACCTATGATCTTTGGCGCAATAATGTAACGGGATGGATAGGTTGGACGGCGGGGATCAGCTTCTTGTAAGTTGACGAGTTGACCAGTTGACGAGTAAGTTTAGGTTATTAAGTTCGTTAGTTATTTAGTTTGTTAGTTGTTTAGTTCCGCGGACCAACTAAAAAACTGCCTTTCATCTCCTTTTTCTTAAGAAACAATAGGGGTACTCATTCGCCCAACTGTCACACTCTAAAGTAACTCTCATGATCATCAACAACAAAATGGTCACCTTGCTTATGGCAGGTATGCTATACTATGTAACAACCCTTGCGCAACTAACGCAAAACATCAGGGGCACTGTAACAGATCAACTGTTGCAAACACCTATTGCCGGCGCAACAGTGGTTATTACGGGTACTGACAAAAAGGTGGTGGCCGATTCACTGGGTAATTTCAGAATCCCCAATGTAACTGCCGGCACCTATACTTTGTTGATCACCCACATCAATTACACCGATGCGGTTGCCAGCAATATTGTAGTAAACACCGGTAAAGAAGTAGTGTTGACCATTGCGATGGAAACAAAAGTAAGAACCGAGAAAGCCGTTGTAATAACCGCCAACAGTAAAAAGAACCGGCCCCTGAATGACATGAGTGTGGTAAGCGCCCGCGCCTTCACCGTTGAAGAAACACAAAAATATGCTGCAGCAGTAAATGATCCATTACGGATGGTCACCGGTTTTGCCGGCGTGGCCAGTGCCGATGATGGTGGTAATGATATCGTGATAAGAGGGAATGCGCCCACCGGTTTATTATGGCGGATGGAAGGCGTTGATATTCCCAACCCCAATCACTTTAGCGAAGCCGGCGGCAGTGGTGGCGGTATTTCTATCTTAAGTTCTCAAACACTTGCCAACAGCGATTTTATAACCGGCGCTTTTGCCGCCGAATATGGCAATGCGTTAAGCGGGGTATTTGATCTGAAACTCAGGAAAGGCAATAATGAAAAAAACGAGTATGCGCTGCAGGCAGGTTTTCTGGGTCTGAATGGGGCAGCCGAAGGGCCCCTGTCTGCATCGCATAAGGGTTCTTACCTGATTAACTACCGGTACTCTACCCTGTCGCTGTTAAACAAAATGGGGCTGGATCTGTCGCAGGGCACCACCAATTTCCAGGACCTGTCGTATAACATATATCTCCCCACAAAAAACAAAGGAATTTTTACGGTGTTTGGTTTTGGCGGATTAAGCTCCGACAACCAAAAGATCGAAACCGATAGTTCTAAATGGGAAATGCAGGATGACCGGTACGCCGGTAAGTTCATCGCGAAT
>JAJKIL010000229.1 GCA_021154515.1 Niastella sp.
GCAAAAGAGGCAATAGCTTTTAATGAACGCTATTCACAAATTTATGCGGCCTCAGATGGCTTTGTAAGTCAGAAGATGGCCAGCGAAGGAGAAGTGATCGGGCCCGGGATGCCAGTACTTGCCATTAACGAAACACAGGGAAACAATAACTATTTACTTAAGGTAGGGGTAACAGACCGGGAATGGGCAATCATTAATTTGGGGCAAACGGCCACAGTAACGCTGGATGGATATGCTGATAAAAAAATTGACGCGTTCGTGTTTCGTAAGTCGCAGGCGGCAGATCATACCCTTGGCTCCTTTCAGCTGGAACTGAAATTGAAATTAAAGGACATTAAACCGGCGGTGGGCATGTTTGGCAAAGCGGAAATAGCTACCAATCAGAACGACAATGTGAAGGTGATCCCATATGGTTCGCTGGTAGAAGCAGATGGCGACAAGGCATTTGTATTTACCCCAGACGGAACCGATAAGGTCAGGAAAATTCCGGTAATTATTTCAAAGGTCGACAATCAACAGGTTTATCTGAGAGAAGGACTTGATGGCGTGAAAGAAATTGTGATCTCCAATAGTGCCTATCTAAATGAAAAATCTACAATTAAAATTATCAGGTAATAATTACAGCTATGAAGATCACAAATTTTGCTGTTAAAAACCATCAGTTCACGCTCATTATATTTCTGCTGTTTGCAGTAGTGGGTGTACTTACCTTGTTTACAATGCCCCGTTCGGAAGACCCCACCACACATGCGCCGCAGTATCTTATAACTGTCATCTATCCAGGTACCAGTCCCAAGGACATGGAGGAGCAAGTGGTAAAACCCATCGAGAACAAAATTTACGGTCTGGAAAATATCGACAAAATGCTTACTACCGTTGAAGATGGGGTGGCGGTCATTCAGCCGAAGTTCAAATATGGAGTTGATGTAAACAATAAGTACCAGGAGATCTCTACAGAAATAAATGCTTTAAAGAACAGCGAGCTTCCCAAGGATATCTATTTGATCAAAACAGAAAAGATCTCTTCGTCCGATGTCAAAATTTTACAGGTTGCATTGGTTTCGGATAACGCTTCCGATAAATTGTTGCGGGATGAAGCTGATATCCTGAAAACCCGCCTGGAGAAAATAACCAACCTTAAAGAAGTCAGGTATTTCGGAATGCCGGAACAGGAGATCCGGATCGATGTACAACTGGACAAACTGGCGCAACTGAAGATCCCGCTTACTATAGTTGTAGGTAGTTTACAAAGCGAAGCAGCAGACATTCCCGGGGGAAGCATCAACCTGGAGAGTAAGATCTTTAATGTAAAGACCAGCGGCAAATTTAAGAACGTGGAGGATGTTGCCAATACCGTTATCTACAATGCCAATGGAAAGATAATATATCTGAAAGATGTGGCTGAAGTAAGTTATAAAAACGAAATGGTGAACCATATTACCCGGGTAAATGGTCATCGTTGCGTACTGGTTACTGCAGCAATGAAAGACAATGTTAATATAGCGAACGTACAGAAGGAGTTTCTTCCCATACTGGATGAATTTTCAAAAGGATTGCCATCTAATATCCAGCTTGTCAAAACTTTTGATCAGGCTACTATGGTCTCACAACGGCTTGGACATCTCGGATTTGATTTTGCCCTGGCCATTCTTCTGGTAGTTATTACCTTATTGCCGTTGGGATTCAGGGCATCACTGATCGTAATGATCTCTATTCCGCTTTCTTTGGCATTAGGGCTTATAGCTATGAATTTATTGGGTTTTTCTTTGAACCAGCTGAGTATTGTTGGCCTCGTAGTGGCTTTGGGGTTATTAGTGGACGACAGTATTGTAGTGGTAGAAAATATAGAACGCTGGCTTAGGGAAGGACATTCACTAAAGGATGCTATTCTAAAAGGCACAAAACAGATAGGTGTGGCGGTAGTGGGATGTACAGCCACTTTAATAATTGCGTTCTTACCACTGGCCTTCCTGCCTGATATAGCCGGTGAATTTATCCGAAGCCTGCCAATGGCAGTTATAACCAGTGTATTGGCATCGATGATCGTGGCTTTGACGCTTGTTCCATTCATTGGAAGTAGATTATTGAAAACCCACACCCATGGAGAAGGCAATTTTTTCCTTAAATATCTTCAAAAATTTCTAACTTACAGTTACCGGGGTATTATGCCTGTGGCTTTAAAATGGCCTAAAACAACCATCGGGATCTCATTACTACTAAGTGTGCTGGCTTTTTTCCTGTTTACAAAAACTGGTTTCAAACTTTTTCCCACCTCCGAAAAACCCATGTTCCTTGTCAATATCAAAATGCCATTGCAGGCTGATATTCCGGAAAGTGACCGGGTGACCAAACTCGTGGAAAATGAATTAAGGCAATACAAAGAGATTGTCTATTACACAAGCAATGTTGGTAAAGGAAATCCACAAGTATATTATAATGTACATCAACAGGATGTTAAGCCAGACTTTGCCCAGATCTTTGTACAAATGGATAATGAGGCCAGTCCTGACTCGAAAACAGCATTAATCAAGCAGCTGAGACAAAAGTTCACCAATTTTCCTTATGCCAAAATAGAGGTAAAAGATTTTGAACAGGGAACGCCTATAGAGGCTAACATAGTAGTCAGGGTTTTTGGAGAAGATCCCAATAAGCTGCGTGAACTTTCCTTTAAGGTAGAGGATATTTTACGTAACCATCCAGGCACTGTTTATATCAATAACGAATTGAACACCTACAAATCAGATGTTAAAATAAAAATAAACAAAGAAAAAGCCCGCACCCTGGGTGTGCTTACAAGCGATATCGACAAAGTGATAAGAATGGCGGTAGCGGGATTAACGGTGGGTGATTATATAGACGACAGAGGCGATTCACGCAATGTTGTTATAACGCTTTCCAGAGATAAATTTTCAAACCTGGATGCATTCAAAAATCTGTATGTAAATAACATCCAGGGTGTTCCGGTTCTGGTTGATCAAATTGCAACCATTTCTTTTGAAACCTCGCCTACGGCCATCAATCATTTTAATAAATCCCGATTTGCCAAGGTTACCTCCTTAACCAAAGAAAAGGTATACGCAAATGATGTATTAAAGGATATTGTTCCACAGCTAAACAAAATTAAAATGCCGCCTGGCTATTATTATAAGTTATCCGGAGAAGCGGAATCGGAAGGCGATGCGCTGGGTGGGAATTTCCTGTCAGTTATTTTATTAAGCACATTCCTTTTTATCGGAGTGCTGTTATTGCAATTCAAAACTTTTAAAGGTATCATTATTGTGCTCTCTATTATTCCATTAGGAATTCTGGGAGGGGTGATCATGCTGCTTATCGCCGGTCATCCGATGTCATTGGTCTCTATTATTGGTTTTATTGGTTTGTCTGGTATACAGGTCAAGAATTGACTGTTACTCGTTGATTTTACTATCCGGTTGCGGGCTGAAGGACATAGTATAGATACCGCCATTAAAATAGCAGGAGAAACCCGCTTTTTACCGGTGGTACTTACTTCGATAACCGCCATATGCGGATTAATCCCGCTTGCGATGAACCCCAATCCGCTTATTTCACCATTAGCAATTGTATTGATTGGAGGACTAATCAGCTCTACGATACTTTCCCGGATCGTAACACCTGTAATGTATAAATTGATTCCGCCAACAGTTGAATCAGCAGAATAAAACTATCACCAACATAAAAACAAAATAAAATGAAAGAATATGTATTGCTCACAGGAGCATCGTCAGGCATTGGTTATGAAATGGCCACTCAATTAGCTGCGAAAAAATTGAACCTGATCCTGGTAGCCCGCAACGAAACCAAATTGCAGCAAATGCAAAAGGAACTAACTACCACGTATGGCATTTCGGTTCAATACATCGTTAAAGATCTGTCGGATGTGCAAGCTGCCATTGGCCTCTACAAAGATGTGCAACGGGAAAAGCTTTTAGTAACCGCCCTGGTAAATAATGCAGGCGTAGGTAACTACGGCCATTTTATTGAAACGTCACTGGAAGAAGAACTCAAAATGATCGAGTTAAATATTTCCAGTGTGGTAGCACTCACCAAATTGTTTGCAAAAGAAATGGCAAGCCGTAAGTCGGGCAAAATTATGAATGTGGCATCCCTGCTTTCATTTTTACCATTTCCTTATTACTCGGTTTACTCTGCTACCAAAGCATTTGTATTGGCATTTACAGAAACAATTGCCGCAGAACTGGAAGGCACAGGCGTTGTAGTGACAGCTCTTTGCCCCGGACCTGTAGATACTGGTTTTAATACAGATAAGATGCTCTCTACAAATAACTTTAAAGCAAATAAGCCAATGCATCCAAAAGTAGTGGCACAACAAGGGGTGAAACTTCTTTTACATGGTAAGGGTAAAAAAGTAGTTGGCTTTACAAACTGGTTTATTTCAAACCTGCCACGTTTTACCCCTGATAGTATTATGATGAAGATCAAAAAGAATTTAGCCAGTCAAAAAAAATAATTCCCGGTATGGTTTGTACAAGGGCTGGTTTTACCCCGGCCGTGAAAAGATTTGATTTAAATATTTAAATGATATTATTTTGGCCTTTGAATCGTTGATCAGTGATCGTACCAGTTATGATCATTCTACTTAAAAACGCTTTAATTGGCTTCGAACAATAACAATACCGTACCACCGCCCGATGAAAAACAACTATTTCTGCAGGTTTCTGAAGGTGATGAAAAAGCCTTCGGAATCCTGTTTACTGTCTTCCTACCAAAATTATATCCGTTTATTATAAAGCTTGTTAAATCAGAACCTGGTGCACAGGAAATTATACAGGAAACATTTATCAGGGTATGGTTATCCCGGGATAAATTAAGCGAAATAGATAACCCCGGCGGTTGGTTGTACAAAGTTGCATCCAATGAATGCTATAGCTATTTACGAAAGAGCGTTTTAAATAATAAGTTTTTTAATACTATTACATTTGAACCTGACCCGGTAAACACCACACAGGAAAACTTTGCCTTAAAAGAATTGAACCGGCTTGTAGGTGAAGCTATCGATAAACTGCCCGCACAGCGAAAAAAAATTTACCGCATGAGCCGCGATGAGGGTAAGAGCATTCCCGAGATCGCTGCCATATTAAATCTCTCTCCCAATACGGTCAAGAACGCCCTGGTGACCGCCTTAAAATACATTCGGGAATACCTGGTCAAATACGGGATCATCTTCTTCCTGTTACTCATGGCCGAAAAAAATAAAAATATTTTTTCAGCCGATAGTCCTAAACCTTCCCCCACTCTTCTTATTAGTGATAGCAGGCATAAATAACAATAATGAGCAAACAACGATTATCCTGGTTACTGGAACAACACCTGGCGAATAAAACAACGGAGCAGGAACGGCAGGAATTGCACGAACTGGTGAAAGCCAACGACAATGATGAGCTGTTTAAACAGGTGTTGAGTGAGAAAATGCAAACAGAAACAACCGGTGTTCCTGTAGATGCAGCACCCTGGCAAAAAATGATCCAGGATATTGTGGGCATCGATAAAGCGCCTGCTCTACCTGTAAAAAGATCTGCCAATGTGTTTACATTATACCGGTGGGTGGCAGCTGCTGCCGTGTTAGTGCTGATAGGCACGGGTACCTATTTTCTTATGAACCGTACAACCAAACCAGCACTCACTGTTACAAAAAGCACGTTACCTGCATTACCAGTAACGCCGGTGAACAAAAACTCGTTGCTGCTCGCCGATGGGTCGCATATTTGGCTGGATGAAGTTAACAATGGAAAAATAGCGACACTGGAAGGAACCACTATAACAAAAAAGGATTCACAAATTATTTATACCACTACCAGTAACAGCCGGGAAACTTATTACAATGTGGTGTCAACAGCGCGCAGCGGCCAATATGAAGTGGTGTTGCCCGATGGCAGTCATGTATGGCTAAACGCAGCTTCGGCTATCCGTTTTCCTGCATCCTTTACAGGAAAAGAACGATCGGTTGAATTGCTGGGTGAAGCCTGGTTCGATGTTCAACATGCCGATAAGATCCCGTTTATTATTCATTCCGGCAATATGGTTACCTCGGTAATGGGTACTGCGTTTGATATTAAAGCTTACCCCGGCGAGCGGTCGATGATCGTTGCAGTGCAACGAGGTAAAGTAAAAGTACAGTCGGGCAACCAGTTACTGGCCACTCTGGAAAAAGGACGACAGGTAAAAGTAACAACCAATACAAGTCCTATTCAAAGCAACATCGATCCAGCCATCATTGCCGGTTGGCGAAAAGGCGACCTGTATTATAAAGATGAACGGCTGGCCGATATTACAGCCGATCTGCAAAGAGTTTTTAATGCATCCATTCAAATAAAAAAGGCATCCCTGAAAGAAGAGATCACTACAGTTTCTTTTAATAAAAATACGGGACTAGCCAAAGCGCTTGCTATTATCTGCCGCATTACAGATGCCAGGTTTTCTGTAAACAACGGAATATACATTATAGAATAAGCAACCTCACCTACTTACTTTTTATGAAAAAAATGAAACCAATTCTGGTATTCATATGCTGTACCTTTTTGTTAATCGGGAAGGTCCGCGCACAGGATATGGATAAAGTGACCATTAGTATTGAACTAAAAAATGCATCGCTTGAAGAAGCATTTACCAAAATTGAAAGCGGTACGTCTTTTAAATTCAATTATAAAACGGCCGATATAGCCGGCGTTAAAGGGATTAACTACAGGCAGCAGCATGTTACCGTAAAAAAATTACTGGCTGATATAACCGTCAATACCTCCCTGCAATTTGAGCAATTCGACAATTATATAGTGGTAAAAAAGACCGGCAAACAGTCATCACACAGCATAACCATTTATGGATTTGTTACGGCAGCCAATTCAGGCGAATCATTAATTGGCGCAACGGTAAATGTGGCGGGTAATAAAACCTATTCAACCATTACCAATGCTTATGGCTTTTATTCGTTAACAGTTCCTGCAGCCACCTATACGGTGAACTGTTCTTATGTTGGGTTCAAAGACATCGATACCACTGCCGATCTTCACCGAACTTACCAGCACAATATTCAACTGGTGTTGAATGAGCATACCCCTCTTCAGACCGTTGTAGTAGCTACAACAGCAAAGAAAAATCCTGTTAAAAATACGATCACGGGTTATCACCGGTTAAGCATTGCGGAGATCAAAAAGATCGCGATGCCCGGGGGTGAAGCGGATGTACTAAAGAGCCTTCAGTTTTTGCCGGGGATACAAACGTCTGCCGAAGGCACTACCAATTTATCGGTGCGCGGCGGATCGTATGATCAAAATCTGATCCTGCTCGATGAAGCGCCGGTATACAATCCCACCCACACCCTCGGCTTTTTTTCCGCCTTCAATACCGATGCGCTGAAAGATGTTGCTATTTATAAAGGCGTATTCCCTTCCTGGTATGGATCACGCTTATCTTCGGTGGTAGACGTGCGGATGAAAGAAGGCAACGCTAAAAAGTATACTGTCACCGGCGGCATCGGTTTCCTGGCAAGCCGTTTAACGATAGAAGGTCCCATTAAAAAAGAGCGATCTTCCTTTATTGTTTCGGGACGGTACAGCAATATCGGCATGTGGTTAAAAATTCCTCAGATAGCCGAAAAGATAAACCAGAATACAAAAAATAGCCGGGTATCTTTTTACGACCTGAATGTAAAATTAAACAAGCGGCTTGGTGCAAAAGACCGCCTTTATTTATCTGCCTATACCGGCTATGATAATTTTTTCCTGAACGCCCTTGATAAAGGAAACGAAATGAATTGGAGCAATACTACTGTTACCGCCCGGTGGAACCATATCTTTAATTCAAATGTATTTGCCAATACTTCCTTACTGTACAGCAACTACAAGTATTCATATGATCTGGTAGAAGATACCCGGAATTTTACCTGGCGCGCCAATTTAAAGGAGGTCACTCTCAAAACAGATCTCGACCTAACCATCAATGGCAACAACCAGGTAAAATTCGGTACCGGTATCACTGCACAGGATGTATTGCCGGGCCAGGTAAATCAAAAATCTGCCAGTTCTGCCTCAAAGGAAGTACAACTCAATAATCGCAGTTCAGCTCAATTATTTGCCTATATAAACAATGAGCAAAAAATAAGTAAACGCATCAGTTTGTCGTACGGACTTCGGGCTACCTGGTTTGCCGCGTTGGGCGATGCAATGGTATACCGGTATAATGCCGATAACTCAGATGTGATTGACAGCACTTATTATTCAAAGGGTAAAGTCATCAAATCCTATATGGGCATGGAACCAAGGGCCACTGCCAGAGTGCTGCTCTCCCCCACTGCTTCGTTGAAGTTCTCCTATGGCCGCAATTATCAGTTCCAGCACCTGTTAACCAATTCATCTGTTGGCTTGCCAACCGATCTTTGGATGCCTTCGGATCCCTACTTTAAACCTCAGTATGCCGATCAGTATGCGGCGGGCTTTTACAAAACCATTCTAAACGATTCTTACGAAGGAAGTATAGAAGGGTATTACAGAAAATCGTATAACATCACTGACTTCAAGGACAATGCTGAGGTTTTCCTGAATGATAAAATAGAAACGCAGGTTTTAACAGGCGGGCAAAAAGGGTATGGACTGGAGTTCATGCTGAAAAAGAACAGCGGCGCTTCAACCGGCTGGATAAGTTATACCTGGTCAAAGGCGCTGCGCCGTATTTATGGCGTAAACAATAACGAATGGTACCCGCCTACCTACGACCACCGCCACAATATTTCGTTTGTATATTCTTATGCTATTAATAAAAGAGCGAGTGTATCTGTGAACTGGATCTATAGAAGTGGTGGCCGCACCACTATACCATTAGGCACTTATATATTTAATGAGGCCCGGTGGTTATATTATGGTAAAAGGAACGAATATCAGCTTCCGGCCAGCCACCGGCTCGATATAAGCGCCACCTGGAAAACCAGGGAAAAACCAAACAGAAAATGGCAGAGCGAATGGGTGTTCAGTGTTTACAACGCATACAACAGGCAAAACGTATTTGCTTTGTTCATAAGCCAGTCATATAATGGCTATACCAATACTAAAGCCACCCAGGTATATCTCACCGGCATTCTGCCATCAATCACCTACAATTTTAAATTTTAAACAGTACTATATGAATATGCGATGGAGTTTCATTTGTGTTGTTATTCTTTTGGCAGCCTGTACTAAAGACTATGATTTTAAACTGAAAGACACTACCCCGTTATATGTAATAGAAGGAAGGATCAGTGACTTGCAAGGTCCTTACTATATTCATATAACCAGATCAACCAGTTTATTAGGTTATCCGCTTGTAACTACCCAGGACGCCGATAGCTTTGATGCAGTACAGGGGGCGGAGGTTATTATTAAAGATGATCTGGGAACGGTTGATACCCTTATACCAGCCGCAGATGTTCTGCCAAGAATGCTCTATTTATATAATAACCACGTGATGGATTCCGATGTTCGGGCGTACCCAAGTAAGGTATACACCTATAAACGGGGTTATTACCAAACAACAAAGATCAAGGGCATGCCGGGGCACAACTATCAGCTGCATGTTCGCATAGGTGATTCCACTTTTCAGGCATCGGCGTATATGCCGCCTGTTCCTACACTTGATTCAGTAGCGGTAAAAGAAGATACCGTTGTTGACGCGGCCGGAGACAAAGGTAATTTACCCCTTGCCTGGTTCAGGGAACCGCAAGATGAAAAGAATTATTATATGCTGCAATTTTATTCGAATGTAGTTGAATACCCCTATAATGCGTTCCTTCTTGAATATAATAACTATTACAGCATTCCGTTTGTGGTCGATGATAAAATATTACCGCCGTATGTGAACGGATTATCTGTACAGTTAATTATCCCAGACAGTTACCCATACTCCGGAGCGCCGCAATATTTTTCCTATTTAGATCGTGGTGTGCAAATAAGATTGTCATCTTTAACAAAAGAAGCTTTTGAGTATTTCAATGTGTTGCGAAAACAATTACAAACTGATGGCAATGTATACAAACCCACACCGGCTTCAGCAAGAGGGAATATCCAGGGCGGTGCGCTGGGGCTTTTCTGGGCATCCAGTATTTCTTATAAATTGATTTTGCCGTAGACAGCTCGTTTGCTCACGACCGAGTTAACCGAAATCAATTTTTTGGTCATTTTGCGCGGAATAGAATTATACATTAAAAAAATTCCTAAATTGCCTGCATAGGATAAGGTTTAATGGTTTAATGGTATTTGATTAGTACAGCAGCCTCCCAGGGGGAGGCTTTTTTTTTGGCTAAAAATAACTTTTGCGAATAGGTATGCTATACACGTAAACACGATAGAAAACCCGTGTTTTTCACGTATCCGGTTTCAAAAGATAGCCCTATCTTTTAGCGTATAACCTCCCCACTATACTTTACATGGGAGAACACGATGGTTGCTCTGATTGGTAAAAATTGGTAGTGTTATTTATTCTTAACCCAATAAATTTTTACCTTGACACAAGAAGAACTCTTCAACACACCCGAAGCCCGGGCACAAGCCGAAAAAAGTAAAAAAAAGGCCAGAAAAACAGCCGCCAAACTAAAGCCTTCTGCAGAAGTGTGGGCCGTTATTAATGGCCTGGAATACCTCACTGAGGAAACAATAGAAATCCTTAAACAAAGAGGCCAGGAATGGCACGACAAGTGGCCGATTGGCGAACCACATTACAAGAGTGACGAAGATGGTTACCAGTTTGTCATTCATTCCAACCAGGTGGCAGAAATGTATAAGTGTCGTATTCGTAAAGCCCAGGAAATGCTAGCGGCTGTTCGCCTGGCGATAGGCAAAGATGAAGGTAGCTTTGTAAGTGTAAAGGAATTTTGCTTCATCCATAAAGAGGATGAAGAAGATTTTCGCCGGGCATTACGCAGTATCCAACAAGATTTCAGCATTGACTCAAAAAAGAGGCCGCCCAAAGAAAAATAACTTCATATATATATTGAGGCCGTTACTATATAGAAATCATACTCCACTATATATCTTCACCCCATTTCTATATAGAAATCACCCTCCACTATATATTTTCACCCGGTTTCTATATAGTAACGGTGCTTCACTATATATTTTTGTACCATTTCTGTATAATAATGATACGCTACCATATAATTTCACCCTGTTTCTATATAGAAACAGGGCCTCACTATATATTTTCAACCCATTTCTATATAGAAACCACCCCCCGCTATATATTTTCATACCGTTTCTATACAGAAACCATATGAAATTAATTATTAGCATATCGTTTTTATATAGAAAAGGTGCTTCATTCAGCTGCATTTGATGCCTGCCCGCAACAATTAGCTACGCCCACTTTAACTTATGTCAAATTTTACAGGAAAAAATCTGTCGCAAATAGCCCAACAAGGACGCCAGATAACCACGCAGAAAACGCGTATAGCGCGAAGTGCGTCCAGAACGCACAGAACGCGTATAGCGCGTAAAACGCACGGGTCTTTTGGCATTCGGCTATTTCGGTTGTTATATTTGTATGGAACAATGACACCACGATGAATATCCGAACTTACTGTTCACTACGTAGCACCAGGTTTAAAAGATCAAACGAGTTAAACCGGTTAACTAAGATGATTGATTTAACCAACAGGATCCAACAGTAATAAAGTTTTCAAAACAGGCAGATTGTTCAACTGTATTGGCCAATACAGAGCAGGTTAAGACCACTGATAGTAGCGTACGGTCTTTCGATTTTTTAACCTGTAAAATTGACGATCATGAAAAAGAACGTCGCCAGATACAAAAAACGCCAGGTTGACATCGCAATAATATGTCAACGCGTTATAGAGAACATGGAAAACAATCCGGTTTTCCCCAATCCACCAGCCGCGCTGGCAGAACTCAAAAAAGTACTGCCAGAATTCCAAACGGCGCTTGCCAAAGCCGAAGGACGCGACAAACAAATGGTGTCCATTAAAAACGATAAGAAGGCCATCGTTCTGGCTTTATTACAGGAACTGTCTGAGTATGTGACTGTAATCTGTAAAGGCGATAGAACGCTGATCCTGAGCAGCGGTTTCGATGTTACCAATGCAACCAGCGGCGGCAGCAACCTGCCCCCTTCTGTCGAATTACTGGAAGTTGATCTGGGCTCACCCGGTGAGGCTACCACCCGTGCTAAAAATGTAACAGGTGCAAAAGCCTACGTACATCAGTACACCAAAGAGCCACCCAGTTTAAACACCGAATGGATCGGAATAGGCAATTCAGCGAGTAGCTACACCTTCGAGGGACTGAGTTCCGACAAGCGCTATTGGTTCCGCGTTGTTGCCATTGGCACCGACGGACAAAGAGGCTATTCGCCGGTTGTTTCCAAGGTCATTCAATAACATAGTGCTGAGATAATTCAACGCACATATTGTCCGCCTTTGGCGGATTGCTCGGTCCTGACGAAAGTCGGGACCGTTTTTTTATTTATGGTTTTTTCTTCTTTTTGGTTTCAAAAGCAAGCTTGTAACCAAGCAGGAACGCTTGTTCCATTTCGGCCTTTATATGTTTCACTGTTTTAACCACGATACCCCACCCCTCCCTTTCTAATTTCAAACTGGTCGCAGCAGTATATTTCCTGTACAAACATGTTCGGAGGATCGAGTTCCATGTATTCATCCTTAGTGGTCACTTTGCTATATGCCTCCTTTTGGTTCCTGAAGCAGAGCATTGACCCAAAAGTACTTTGTCCATAAACACTATAGTCGCTATACATACAACCATAGCAATTCTTAAAATGGTATGTGTCCCTGAACTGCTTATAGATACCATCAAAGGCGCCTTCAAAATCGCTACTCGTTCCCGTATATATTGTGCCGGCTATTACCAGTGAAAGCGTCACGTTCTCATGATCAATTCCAGTCCCAGGCTTTTCGGACCTTGGGCTCCCCAATGAATTTTTTATAGTTAAGTCCGAATAAAATTCAGCATTGTTCACCTTATCAATGATAACCTGAGGCACCACTACTTCAATTGAACAATTACAAAGCGTTTCTACAAAACGGTCTGTCTGATAAATAGGTGTCTTAAGGAACGTAAATCTGGACAATTGCTCTGCCGAATATTTCGATTGATCGTCAACGGTCAGATCATCAAATTCGGAACCGGTAAACCCAACGCCATCGATCACTGTTGTCAACGTCCTGAAATTATTTTTCACCTCGATGGCGCAGGTTCCCAGACTATCATTGTAACATCCTTTATAGGTTGCTGTCATATTTCCAATTAATCATTTTCCTTATACGAGATTACAAGATTGAGATTTTTTTATGGAATAACAATTTACCTGTATCTTTTCCTGATAATATAATTATCAGCCAATACTTTGTTGCATGCAAAATATTCCATTCTTCAAAAAATTCATTACCTGCGCATTAGCGGGATTGGTAATTGGCGCTACCACTTTACGGGCAGGCTTTACTTTTTTAAGAGCATGGATTCCCATCGGGCCTATTAAGATAGTTCCCTTCCTGCTGGTAACTGCAGCGATTATTTATGCAATTATATGGCAGATCAAAAAAACAAATAAACAGGAAACGCTGGCCTTCTGGCAAGGCCTTATACGCTATGGCGTGGCATTTGACCTGGCCACCTTTGGCTGGGAAAAGATCTTTCATTTGCAATTGGTGATGCAACAGAACAAACTCGACATCCCTTTAAGGAGCCTTTCCTCCCGGGATATGTTCTGGGCTTTTTTCAGTTATTCTTACCCTTTGGGTTGCATTATTGCCGGGTGCCAGATTGCAGGCGCTCTACTACTATTATTCCACAGAACCAGGCTGGCAGGTGTTTTTGTGCTATTGCCTGTTCTTGCCAATATTTTACTGATGGATATCTTTTATCAAATTGGCCCAAGTGTGGTCGTTCACGCCTCCATTATGTTATTGGGTATCCTGTATTTCCTGTTCATTGAATATAACCGGTTGAAGGAATTCTTTTTTGCCGCAAAAAACCAGTTGCCTTCCCTGCAACTTTCTACATACTTCAAAATAGCCATTCGGCTTTCCATTATTTATATTCCGTTACTATTGATTGCCATTCGTCAAATGAAAAAATGAGCTGGCATTTGTCTTTCAGCTTAATGGATTGCAGTAACATTGACCTTTTCAACACCAACAGTATACAAAGTTATATGCCTGTCTTTTGCTTTATTTTCAAATTCGCTTATTATTTCAAGAATATCGTAGTCAACGAAATTACAGTCGCTGCCATCGATCGTTAATACACTGTTCTCCGGAACTTCATCCAACGCTCTTTTTAATTTTACCTTGTTCAGAAAAGTCACATTGCTGTTCAATTTGATCAGCTCGGTTTCTATCCCCTTTATAACCGTTCTGCTGATCCTGTATTCCGCCCTGAAGTTGTTTTGAACTATAAAATAAACAGACAGCAATAAACCTATACTTACCCCAATCAAAAGATCGGTTGCCAGGATCATTACGATGGTCAGTATAAATGGCAGAAACTGCTTCCACCCCAGGCTGAACATATTTTTATACAGTTTAGGCTGGGTAAGGTTATAACCAGTAATAATCAAAATGGCGGAAAGGGATGCATACGGGATCCAATTCAAGACAAAAGGGATCAGTACAATAGCCAGTAACAACAGGATGCCGTGGGTAATGGCAGCCATTTTAGTTCTGGCGCCCGCATCTACATTAGCGGCGCCGCGTACAACCACTGCGGTTAAAGGAATGGCGCCCAGCAAGCCGCAAACCATATTGCCAATACCCTGTACTATTAACTCCCTGTTTACCGGGGTGATCCGGTTATGCCTGTCCAGCTTATCTATTGCTTCAATACACAACAGGGTTTCCAACGTAGCCAGTAACCCGATAACCAGGCCGTCTTTCCAGATCTGCTTATCAGCAAAAAGCCGGCTGAATTCAGGAAAGGAAATATTTGAAAACGGGTGAGCAGGGATATTAACCAACTGGGTCGATCTAAGCGCTAATACACTGTTGGTGTTAACAAATAAAAGCGAGATCAGGATACCCATACTCACTACGAGTAATGGCGCAGGGACCCAATTGAGTTTTCTTGCAAAAGATTGTCGTAGCAATACCAGTAACAACAAGGAGAACAGGGCGACCAATAATGAAGCGGTACTAACATGATGGCGAAATGCTATTATATTCCCGGTTGAAAACAGATCCAGCAAACCGCTTGTCCAGAAGTTGGGTCTGTCATACCCCAGTGCCAATGGAACCTGTTTTGCGATCAGCATGATACCAATGGCAGCTAACATTCCTTTGATCACAGCCGATGGAAAATAATTGGCTATACCACCCCACTTCAGTAATCCCAGCAGTACCTGGAAAGTTCCCGCAATAATAACTGCCAGCAGAAAGACCTGGTAGCTACCCAACGAAAGAATGGAAGACGCCACTAAGGTTGTTAATCCGGCTGCCGGGCCGGAAACAGCCAGTGAAGAGGCGCTAAAGGTTGCAACGATGAGGCCGCCGATCATTCCGGATAAAAGGCCTGCATACAGGGGCGCGCCTGATGCCAGGGCAATACCCAGGCAGAGCGGTAACGCTACTAAAAAAACAGACAGGCCCGCGGCAAAATCGTACCGCAGCCACATGATCCTGTAATATTTTATTGCTCGTTTCACCGGTTAATAGATCACAACTTTATCCAGAGCTTTAATAAATTGTCAAAATGTGTTTCTGCCAATTGGTAACAGGGTGGTATCTCATCGCCCCAGCTGCAATAAGTGGCGACCCTTGTGCCCACTGGCATTTTTTCCAATTGATTATACAGGTAAATGCTATAGTAGTTGTATAATTCATTTGAATACACAATCTCATTATCTATCTTTTCGGCGCCATTCAGGTTCTCAAAAAAAGAATTATAGAAATAAAAGTGATCAAACTCGTTCAGGTTAAGCTGGGTAAAATTTCCATGGATAAACCGGGCATTTGGAATTCCCAGTTTTTTTCTGGCAGTCTCCGCATGTGTTATCAATTTCTTTCGCTGTTCAACCCCGAAAAAAGCTACGGATGGTTTATAAAAAGCGCCGGCCAGACAGAATGTACCTACCCCGCTGCCGATATCCAACACTTTTATTGTATCATTTGGCGCCAGGTAAGGTATTACCTTTTGTATAATGTATAACGGCGACCAATGCATCCGGGCCAATGATCTTATTGATTCAGGATACAATTGGTGCAACCGGGCATCAGTGCTGAACCAGTCTTGCAGATGAAGCGGCTTTTTTACAGTTGGCTTCATAAAATGTTATGGAATTACGTTGTCTATTTGGGTTTCTGCCTGCCAGTTTTCATTATAGCGCACAAAAAACGACAACCATATTGCCCTGGACAATCGCATTAAAAATGGCTGTAGTACAACCAGGAGCGTTATATTTAATCCCAGCCACCAGAAAAACCTGTTATCATTCACCGACAAACCAACCAATACCCACCAGGCAACGAATGTAGTAACAGACAATGCCACTGTTAAGGCATAGCTAACATACCCTGTGCCATAATAAAACCCCAGTTCAATTTCCATACGCTGATCACAAACCGGGCAATTATCATACATTTTCATAAAATGTTTCAACCGGTAAGCATGCTTCTCCTGAAACATATCTCCTGATCTGCATCGGGCGCATTTATGATGAAAGAGACTCCATAAATAGCCTGGCTTTTGAACTTTTTGCGCTGCACCCATATTCAGTCGTTTTTGTTTATCTCGTTTATAATACTTTTATCCAGAATTTTAATAAGGTCTGCACCTGGGAATCTACTTCCTGATAACCCGGCGGTATTTTATTATCCAGGCAATGAAAGGTGGCCACCCTCGTTCCTATTGGCATTGCGTTCAATTTTTTATATAACTGTCTGTGATAATAATTGAACAGATAGGTTGAATAGGTTATGTTGTCATCTATCTTTTCCTTATCCATCAGATTTTCGTAGAACGAGTTAAAGAAATAAAAATGATCATATTGGCTGAAGTCCAGTTCGGTAATATTACCATGGATAAAATGAACATTTTGAAACCCAAGCATTTCCCTGGCATCCTCTGCATGCGCTACAAGATCTTTGCGTTGTTCAACCCCATAAAACGAAGCATGTGGTTTATAATAAGCGCCGGCCAGGCAAAATTTACCTACCCCACTGCCAATATCCAACACGTTTACACCGGGATGTGTTACAAGGAACTGAGCCGCCAGCTGGGTAATTTGTAACGGGGTCCAATGCCTGTGCGCCAATAACTGAATGGAATCAGGGTATAATCTGTTTAGCTGGGCGTCTGTTCTAAACCATTTATCTATCGGGTTGGAGTAAGCTGATGTTGCCTGGTACATGTTGCAAAATTACCTCATTTGATAACCGGGAGCGGTAACCCTTATCACCATAAAAAGTGACATTTATCAATTTTGGGGGATGATGGGCTTGAAACCGGCTTATTTATAGTTTGCAATTTTTATAAGCTGGTTAACGTCAAGAACGATTATTTTCCGGCCCTTTGTTTGTACAATACCAGCCTCTTTAAATTCCGTCAGGATCCGTACCGCACTTTCGCGAACGGTTCCTACAATATTTGCCAGGTCATTCCGGCTGATATTTATTTCTACCGGCATGCCGGGTTGAAAATTCACCTTGTATTTTTCCCTAAGTACTATTAGTTGTAATGCCAGCCTTTCCCTTACTGATTTCTGGGCAAAAGCGGAGATACTATTAGCCAGTACAGCGAATTCATGGCTTAAGGTTTTTAGCAGACGCTTACTTAGTACTGAAGATTTCTGTAACGTGTTCAGGAAATCTTCCTTGGGAATAAATGCTATTCTGCTTTTTTCCAATGCGGCGGCCGAATCGGGATACCTGTCTTCAGAAAGAATAGCATGGTAGCCCAGGATCTCGCCCTGGTTGGCTACATAAATAATTTGCTCCCTTCCGTCTTTGTCTACTTTATACTTCTTTACTTTCCCTTCTACAATATAAAATATACCGGAAGGATAAGCGGCCTCCCTGAAGATGATCTCCCCTTTTGAATAAAGTTGCTCGGTTTTATTGGCTGTCAGTAACTCAAAATCTTCAGCAGGCAAATCCATTAAAACAGATTCACTTTTAAAGTCCCACTTATCAATTGGAAATTTGCCGCGTATGCTCATGTATGCCTGCAATTTACTATATCTTCTCCGCAATAGTCAAAGCCATGGAGAAATGCTTCTCAACTATACCCTGAAACTCTTCATTTATCAGGGCTTCCATTTCTCCATAAAAAGCCTGTTGAACGGGTTGAGAAGCAACCAGATGATTGGAGTAAGTATTCAGCAATTTCACAAATTGTTTGGCGTTATAGGTTATAACGACCGGAAAAGATTGAAAATATTTTAAGCTGAATAAGCTTTCATCAATCTCAGTTGGCTTCAGGTCTTTATCCCTGGGGAATTCCGGCCTTATATGTTTGTCGGTAAAATCGTATTTGTCATAAATAGGTTGAGAAGCATATAAAAAGGCATCTCCCTTTTCGTCAGAGGTATGATAGGTATGAATAATAGCCAAATGTCCGCCGTTCTTTAACAGGTTATGCGCTTTTCTAAATCTTACCGAAGGTTCGATCCAATGGAATGCAGTGGCCGCAAAAACCAGGTCGAATGATCTTTCCGGCAGGGGTATCTCTTCGAATGCACCTGTTATTATTTGTACGTTTTTATAATCCTGCAACTCATAGCGCGCTACTTCCGCCAGGTCTGCGCCCAGTTCGATGGCCGTGATCTCAAATCCTTTCTTTGCCAAAGGCCTGGTCGCCTGGCCGGTACCCGGGCCAATCTCCAATAACCTTGAACGGGGTTGCAGGTCGAGCAGTTCTATTAGCTTTTCAAATAATGCATCAGGATACCGGGGTCTTATTTCATTATACAGCCCGGCTACTTCATTAAATGTTCGCTTCAGGGAATTGTTATCACTCATCATTTCTTAAAAATAAGGATTTCATTACAACCCCTGCACAAACCCGGTTAAACTTTCGTCCTGCCCAAGGTTCAATTTCTTTTTCAGGCGATAACGGCTTACCCGCAGGCTATCCTGCGTCAGCCGTATAGCGGTTATGGCGTTAATGGCGATGTTCAGCACCAAACGATCGGCAAAAACACCTTTATCAGTAAAGATACTTACGGGGCGAATTATTTGTTAGGCGTAAAATTCAAAATGTAATACAATGAACATTAAAAATATAAAACAGCTAATTATACCAACGCTTGTAGTAGCATTATCCGCTTGTCATAAGGAGGAAACGATGGATATTTCACCGGCGAAATTTGCTGTTGGGCAACTCATTACCAGCGATACCCTAACCGGTACGGTGAAAGGAACTTTACAAAGTGGTAAAACGTATTATTTCAGGTCAGATATCCGCATCAACAAAGGAGATACCTTATTGATGCTGGAAGGATCCAAACTCATTGCCCTGGGCGATGGCAAAACCACGGCTACCAGTCCGCAGATAAGCTGCAGTGGTACCTTTATCAGTTTGGGATCTCCTAACAATCATAATTTCATTACGGTGCCTGATAACTGCGCACTTCCAGCTCTATTGGTAAAGAATGGTGGGGTGCCATCCCGGCCGGCCCGGGATGGCACGCTTATTCCAGCTTAAATACGGCGCTATACTTAAGACCAGCATTATGTTGCCACTTTGCCGGCACCTGTACTGTTACCAGGTTACTGGCATATGTCCATTTTAATTTCTGTTCAGGCGCTGCCAGCAGCGTAACACGTTTTGGCCTTCCTGGTTTATTCACAGGTATTTGAATTACGGCAGGCAATTCAACTGTTTCCTTTTCGGAAAGCCAGCAGGCATAGATCTTACTGCTATCCTTCGACTGCGTATAATATATATTGTTAGATGAATAAGGCTCTACGGGCCGGGAAGCATAGATCGCTTCGCCATTGAGGGCCATCCAGTCGCCTATGTCCTGCAATCGTTGATATACCACCGGGTCCCAATCGCCATTTCCGTCGGGACCAACATTCAACAAAAAGTTACCGCCTCTTGAAACGATCTTTACGAGCAATTCCAGTAAACGATGAGCGCTTTTATACTGATCATTCTTACTGAAGCTCCATGAATTGCCCATGGTCATACAGGTTTCCCAGGGATACGTCAATGGCTTTTCAGGTACTTCCTGCTCAGGCGTGGTATAGTTTTCAAACTCACCCGCCACTGTACGGTCTACCATTATTAATCCCGGCTGATATTTATGGGCCATAGTCGCAATACGTCGCATATTTATATCCATATTAAACGGATCATTCTCTTTTTGCGAAGGACGTACCCAACCGCCATCGAGCCACAAGATATCTATCGGTCCATACCCTGTCATCAACTCTTCAATCTGGTTGTAGGTAAAGTCCTGGAATTTTTTCCAGCGATCGGGATATTTAGTAGTGCTGTAGTTTACATTATGATCTTTAGGCGGGAAATAGGGCCACCAGAAATTTTCGCTGTGCCAATCGGGTTTTGAAAAGTAAGCGCCGGTCATAAAGCCTGCTGCACGAAAAGCATCAAAGATGACTTTTGTTACATTACTATTTGGATTGTGGGAAAAGGGCGTTTGCGAACCGGTTATTTTATAATCAGTTTGTTTGGTATCAAACATACAAAACCCATCGTGGTGCTTAGTGGTAAAAACCACATATCGCATACCCGCTGCTTTGGCCGCCTTTACCCATTTCTCCGGATTGAATGCTACCGGGTTAAATGTTGTGGGTAGATTTTCATACGCCTTTTTATATTCAAAAT
Organism: Niastella sp.; assembly: GCA_021154515.1. Taxonomy (GTDB): domain Bacteria; phylum Bacteroidota; class Bacteroidia; order Chitinophagales; family Chitinophagaceae; genus Niastella. The sequence continues at coordinate 20,814 of JAJKIL010000229.1, forward strand.
AATTATTAGCATAGGGGCCGGTGCGTGTCACCCACTCATCGGGACAAATGCTCCAGCTTTCCACTACACCCCACTGACTGTAAGGGCCCCAATGCATAAACAGGCCAAATTTCAGATCATTCCATTGAGCCAGCTTTTTTATTACCAGCGGATCTTTAGGCGGCACGTATTGGGCGTGGAGTCTGGTACCCGTTAAGAAAAGAAATACTATTAATAATTGTTTCATAATTGAAGAGTTAAAACCTGTCAGGTGCACTTTGGTATCTTGCCCGGCCGAACTGTTTATGTGCAGCTGACAGGTTTACTACGTCTATAATAAAGTCAGTTCAATAACGGGAATTTCGATATTCGGTTGCTGCGGCAATTTTATTTGCAGATCATTTGAATTATCACCAACCGGCTCATATTTTATTTCTGAATTATCATGCAGGAACTGCGCATATTTTATCTTCCCTTTATACCCGGGCAATGTAAGCGTGGAGGGGTTATATTTATATTGCATCAGGTGCAGGTATATTTTTTTAGTAACCGGGTTGTAGGTCAGCAAGGTATTCTCAGGCGCTTTATATTCAGCCGGCGCCTGCGTACAACCATAAATGGCCTGCTGATTATATTTCATCCAAACCCCAATGCTATCCAGGGCGCGAACGGCGCGATAATCAAAATAACCCCTGGCAGTGGGCCCTACATTAAGGATCAGGTTGCCACTTTTGCTTACGGCTGTAATCAACAGGGTAAGCAGCTCGTGGTTCGATTTCCAACTGTTCTCATCCCGGAAATATCCCCACGATCCGGAGAAGGTCTGGCAGGTTTCAAACGGCAATCCGCCATATTCACTTTGCAATTCCGATGGTTTCACCTGTTCGGGGGTAGCAAAATCAGCGCCATCTGAATACTCATCGAGATCGAGCCGGTTATCGACAATAATACCGGGTTGCAGTTGCCGGATCATTTTCAACAATTCCACGGAACCCCAGTCGTTTTTTCCCTTACCATGCCCGTTTGAATTGGGATAGGAGAAATCGAGCCACAGGATATCTATCTTTCCATAATTGGTCAATAATTCCCTCACCTGGTTATGCAGGTAAGCTTTATATTTATTCCAGTCGCGGCCTTTATTTATTTTGGCATAATCTGAATCAGCTTCGCTTTTGGGTTGTAACGGGTGAACGCCATCAACTGTAAAATCAGGATGATGCCAGTCGATGAGAGAATAATAAAAACCTACCCTGATCCCTTCAGCCCTGAACGCATCTACAAACTCTCTTACCAGGTCGCGCTTTGCTTTGGTTTTGGTAGATTTATAATCTGTATATTTTGAATCGAACAAACAAAAGCCTTCATGATGCTTGGTGGTCAATACGGCATATTTCATCCCGGCTGCCTTTGCCTGTTTCGCCCACGTTTTGGGATCGAACATATCGGGATTGAACATATCGAAGTAAGGCTGGTATTGCTCGTTGTTCATCCGCTCCCAGCGCTTTACCCATTCGTGACGCGCAGCCTGCGCATACAGTCCCCAGTGAATAAACATTCCAAACCGGTCGTGCGTCCACCAGGCCATGCGTTCTACTTTTTGTTCGTGCGTCTCATTCCCGATCTTCTTTTGGGCACGGGCTGTTTGTAATAGCAATAATGAAAGAATAAAAACAGCGATCTTTTTAATCTTATACATGTATGGTCGTTTTATCGGATTATTTATTTTTCATCAGTTTTACGTTGCTTATCCTTATAGTTTGCTGTGCAGGTACTGCCATGCTGGCTACCACGCCCAGTGTTACAGTAGCAGCCGTTGGAAGTGTGAACGAAGCCGATACCAGTTTATTGGAATTATCGGTGAACCTGCCATACCCTAAAGCAGTTGTTATATCTGCCACATCTGGCAATGCGTTTCCTGATGCTATAGCAAGATAAGCAGCCTCCAGCGAGTTATCAATATTCGATACGGCAGCCTCCAGTACATATTCGCCGGCAGGCAGCGTTACGGTCTGGTAGATTTTTCCATTGGTAAGAACGCCGTTATCCCAGATCCATAAGGTCATACAGGCATTGTCGACGCCATTGATGGCATCCCAGGTATAGCGGTTACGGGCTTCATCGTTGTATTGCCAGTTTAACAACTGTCCAAATCGCCAGTTGCTGTTTTGGGCATTATCCAACAGGAATGGCGACCCGGGATTGTTAATGTATAGAGCCGTTACATCAGCTTTTACCGGCAGGTTGGCAAAACCGGTGGTAAATGTATCTATGGCCAGGGAAGCCGGTTTATACAACGTACGGTACTGTGCCTGCGTACCGGGCAACAGATCGGGTAACCTGGTTACCTGGTCTTTATAAACAGCCTTTACCAGGGTGTCGTGCGTACCGTTATTTACATCGGTATACTTTAGTTGCATACCAATAACTCCGGTTGTTGAATCGGCATCGCTCCAGGTAATTTCAGCCGTATCGTTTATCAGTTCGGCATTCGCAACGCCCCTGTTCAATAAAGCGGCAGCATACAGATCGCCATACACCGTACCCGAAACGGTTACTTTAATGGAACTGTTGCCTGCTTGATCGTAATTATAGATCTCGAAGTCGTAGTTGCCTTCGGTCAGGTTATTGATAATAACCCGCATGGTATCTATGGCCGATGTACGCTGAACAGGTATTTCAACGGAATCAGTATGATTCTTCCAGAATACTTTCGATCTTGTTATGGTAGGGTCAGATAAGAGTAACCAATATAGCTGCACTCTTTTCTTTCCGGCATATACCCGCGCCGAATCGGCTTTGGCAGTGTATATGATCTCGCCCCCTTCTACAAACTTTTTAAATTCATCTGCTTTTTTGCAGGACAGTACCAGGCCTGTGGCAACAAATAACAGGCTGATAACGGTTCTTATTACATTCATACATTCGTTTTTATTCTTGCATGGTGAATGGTCAATGATATAGGGGATTACCTGCTATCGCCCCAGAACGACATTTCCGCAACGTTGGCAGCATAGCCGCCATCCGTCCAGGTGCGTAATATCTTCAACCGGATGTAACGCACTTTAGGCGCCGTGAGTGGTATATCCATTAACTCACCCGTTTCAGCAGCCGCCAGATCTGCAGCGTTCGTGGTGCCAACCGGTAACCCGGAAGGCTTTATAACCGTATGATGCGCGAGCAGCGTCCAGCTATTGTCCCAGGCTCCATTGGGATTGGGGTTATCAGCGCCGTATACTTCAAATTCCCGCAGGTTGTTCTGTGCATAGATCCAGCCGCCATCCTGGTTACGCTGCCATAAACCCACCCGGCTCAACTGGGCCAGCGTACCCATGTCGAATGTGATCCACATGGGCATACCATCCAGCTTATCGGCCGAGTGCCACATATTATACCCGGTGAAAATACCATCCCAGAGATCGGTCATGGATAAGCCCCAGCCATAACCTATATCGGTAGGCAGATCTACTTCCTTAAATTTTGTTTTATCCAACAGCTCTTCATACAGTGGTGTATATTCCCCCGTTAACGTATCGGAGATATTTCCCCACCTGTCCTTTACAAAAAATCCGAATTTTCTTTTTTCTGCTTTATATCCCCGCAATGAATAAACGCCGCTGTCGGCGTTGGTATAATGTGCATCGGTTTGGTCAAACACGCCGGTTGAATCGGTAGTGAGCCCAACGATGGACACATCTGCGCTGCTTTTATTTTTAAACGACACATTTACCCCGCCAAAATCAGCCCGCACCTGCAGGCTGCGGTATACATCCAGGTAAGGCGGGGTATGCGGACTTACAGTAATAGTAACAGGGGCTGATTGTTTTTCGTCGCGGGTTACCACATATAGTTCTACCTGGTGAAGCAGGGTATCGGCAAACCCATCTACCACCAGCGAGTTGTTGTAATAGGAGGCGCGTACTTCGCGTTTTTCGCCCGGTTTATTTTCGTACACCGCTTTTACATATAACAAACCGGGGCTTGCCGGCAGTGTATAGGTTAACTGCGCAGCGCCCGGTAAATTAGTAATGGATACGCTCTTCAACGGATCCGGCGTTGAACCATCACCTTCTCCCGATAACGGCTCATGGATCTCGGGCTTACAGCCATACAGTACAACCAGCAACATGCCTGTAATGATCAGCGTTCGTTTGTATAGTTTCATGTATTGTAAGATTGTAGAGTTTACCAACCATAATTTTGTACCAGTCGTTTATTTCCCAGCAGGTCCCAGTAGTCTAGCGGCCAAAAGTAATCGCGGGTTTTAAAAGTTTGCTGATACCGCAGGCGGGGGCGGTAATAATAGGCAGCCGCCTCCTGGTCTACATCCCAGCCCATGACCGGTTTATTCAATTCTTCAAACGACTTTTTCCAGCGCCGCAGGTCCCAAAAGCGGCTGCCTTCCAGCGCCAACTCTATCAGCCGTTCCTGCTGAATGATCTGCCGCAACCCATCTTTGCTTTGGTATTTAGCAGGTTGAAGGGAATAGTTCGTCCAGGATTCCTGTACCGTTTTTAAACCGGCCCGCAGTCGTACTTTATTTATATATTCAAACGCTTCCGTACCCGGGCCATTCACTTCATTCAATGCTTCGGCGTATAACAAATACAGGTCCGACAAACGCATTTCGGGCCAGGCATAATCTTCAATGGTCAGTTCCTGCGCGTCTTTGATCACATATTTCCAGTTCACCAGTTTTTTAGCAAAGTAGCCGGTAGCATTATAATCCCAGTTGCCTTTACGCGACTGCAACTGGCCATTCTTTGCCTGTACATTAAATGTTCCGTTTTGCATATACCACACCGCACCATCAAAGGCGAGGTTGGCATAAAAGCGGGGTTCCCGGTTGAAATTAAGCACCGCGGTTTCGTAGCCATTAGTTATAAATTCGTTTTCAGCAGCTTTGCCTGTACGCAATTTGTACCGGTTGCTGTAATCCCAGTTCTTATCTTCATTGATAGGCACCCCATTCTCCGTATAAAACAATTCAGCTATTTTAAGGGTGGGCGCCAGGCTGCCAAGACACATTTCATTGGTTATTTTAGTGGGATCAAGCCGTGGCATGGCAAAGCGTTGCAAGGTATACGTGCGATCGGTAGTGCCCGCGCTGCCTTTTGTATTGTTCCAGATAATTTCTGCATTCCATGCTTCGGTAACGCTGTTGCGTATGCTCATTTGCGTAACCATGGCGTCTGACAGGGAAAGCCCCAGCTTATCAAATTTGTACAGGTGCATCCCGGCGCTTTCACAGGCAGTAATGGCTTCTTTACAGGCAGCAGCGGCCCGTTCCCACTTTCCCGCATCATAAGCCGCGTTGAAGAATGCCGTTCCGTCGTAATTTTTAAACCCTGCATAATCGCCGTTGCCATTAAACAGCGGACTGGCCGCTGTAACCAAAACCTTCGCTTTTATAGCCAGTGCAATAGGTTTGGTAATATGCCCCAGTTGGGTGGTACGATCTGAAATGGTAGCGGGCAGTCCGGCAGCTGCTTCATCAAGCAGGCCGGCAATATAATTTATTGCCGAATCAACCGTTTGCCGGGGTCTTTGCGCTTCATCGGAAGTGGCGGAAATGGGCAGATTTACATCGGTAACCGGTATAGGGCCATACATCCTTAAAAGACACCAGTGATAATATGCTTTTAAAAATTTCACTTCATGACCCCACCTGTCTTTCTCGGCATCCGTCATATCTACCACCTTATTAATATTATCCAGGAAAATATTACAGTCCCGGAAAGCGCTGAACATATTGCTCCAGCCCGGCATATAGATCGTAGTGGCCGTTTGATACCCCATCGCGATCTTCCAGGGCGATTCGCTTAGGGCAAAAGGCGCCACCATCCAGAATTCATCGCCTGCACACAGGGCAGGGTTTGTTTGCATATCGCCACTGGCCGGCAGATAAGAGTAACAGGTGGCCAGGTATTTGGTGGCTTCCTGTTTTAACTTAAATGCATTGTCAATGGTAGCTACATTATCAGGCACCACATCGAGGTATTTTTTACAACTGCCGGCAAAAAGAATACACAGCACCGGCAACCAGTTCTTTATGCATTGCATAACAGCGGGACATTTATATGTTGAAACAGGTTCCATTGTGTTTGCTTTGTTGAATGATTAAAATCCCAGGTTTACGCCCACATTGTATACCCGCTGTACCGGGTAGCCTAACCCGTTGCCACCCATTTCGGGGTCCCACATGTTGAACCTGCTGATCACAAACAGGTTGAAGGCATTGGCATAAATGCGGGTATTGCTGAAATGCAGCTTGCTGAGCAGTGACTTTGGAAATGTATACCCAACTTCGGCTGTTTTCATCCGTAAGAAGTCACCTCTCCGCATCCACCAGGTGGAAGTCTGGATGTTGTTGGCTGCATAATAATTACTCAGGCGCGGCCAGAAGGCATAGGGATTGCGGTTATTCTCGCCCCAGTAATCATCGGCAATAGCGGCCAGCAGGCCATGCTGGCCACCCCCATCGAGTACGAAGGGCGCCATTTTAGAAGATTCTATCATGAAAGAAGAGCGGGCCGATCCCTGGAAATAACAACTCACATCCCATTTTTTATACCCGAACGACAAACCAAAACCGTAAGTGATCTCCGGTGTGGTGGGTAAGCCAATGGGCACCATATCCGCATCGGTAATTTGTCCGTCATGGTTTACATCCCGGTATTTAATGTCGCCGCCCCGTACCCGGTACTTTCCATTTTCCGCCAGGTTATCCTGGCCGAAGTTCTGGACAGGCGCATTATTCACTTCATAATCGTCAATAAATAACCGCTCGGCTATAAACCCATACGTTTGCGAAAGCGGTTGGCCTACACGCCGGCGGTATGCTTCCGGGTACGCAGGTTCTTCATTCACCAGCAATTTACTGGTAGCATACGTAAATGTACCGCGGGCCTGCAACCAGGTATGTTTTCCCAGGTTATAGGTATAATCAGCAGAAAGATCAACCCCTTTACCTTCCGCCTCACCTACATTGGCCTGGATGGGTGCGCTTAATCCCATCATACTGGGAATAGTGCCTCGCGTCATTAAGATATTGGAACGTCGCTCACGATACACATCCACCAGTATATTCAGCGAATTCCAGAGTCCCAGTTCTATGCCTACATTTGTTTTGTAAGATCGCTCCCAGGTTATATCGTAATTTTCGTACCTGTTCACCGAGATGCCATTTGAAGTATTATTATACATTTCGCCAAAGCCGTATGACCGGTTGCCATTGTTCATATTTACATCCGACAAATAGAAGAACCGCTCCCAATCAGCGCCAATCTGGTCGTTGCCAACGAGCCCATAAGTTGCCCGCAATTTCAACTTGCTGATAAAGGACAGGGGTTCAAAGAATTTTTCGTTCGATACATTCCAGGCAAGGCCTACAGAAGGGAAAAAACCAAACCGGTGATTTTGGGCAAACCGCTCGGAGCCGTTGTAACCGAAATTGAATTCAGCCATGTACCGGTTGTCATAGGCATACGTAAAGCGGCCGGAGACGCCATGATTACGGTGTGGCAGCGATAATTGCAGGCTGCCGGCATTGGCGGCTAAATAGTTCCTGAACAAGGTGATCAACATGCCCGAAACATTATGCTTTTGGCCGATCTGCCGGTTATAGTTCACTGCTGCTTCCAGGTAACTGGTGGTATTTACTGTTTTGGGTCCTTCGCTGTAATTCAGGTATTCCGTACCGTTGGTATTCAGCGGGGTAAGCCTGGGGACTTTGGTTTGCAGATCGTAAGAAAGCTGGTAATAGAACGGAGTGTATTGCCGGGTCACATCGAAGTAAGAATATCGCTGGGTATACGCCATTAGCCGGGCAGCCAACCCCGGCGTAATGAATGCCAGATCCTGTTTCAATTCTAACTGCGCCTGTAAGGTGGAGCTGTTATATTGCTGATACCCCGACATCATACTGGCGTAGGGATTATTGTATAAGTTGCTGCCGTTGCCCGGGAACGGATTAATGACATCTGAACGAAAGGCATTGCCAAATAAGGGATGGGTTAACCCGGGCGCATAACCGGCCGGGTATACCGGTGCAAATTTCACCGGATTGGCCCATACCGCCTGCTTAAAAATAGTGTCACCGCCGCCAACAGGCCCCTTATAGTCATTAAACTGCCCGTATGTTCGAACAATGGCCTGGGTGGTGGGCGTAAAATTGAAAGTAACATTCGACCGGATGGAATAGCTCTTCAGCTTTATGTTGCTGTTGAAATTATTGATCTTGTCAACCTTCAACACCCCGTTATCGATATTGTAGGTACCGGCAATATAATATTGCGCTAATTTATTGCCGCCGCTTACGTTCATATCAAAACGCTGATTATTGGTATAATCTTTTATGAGTCGTTTTAACCAGTTGTTGCTGGGGTACAGATAGGGATCGTCGCCGGCGGCTGTATGATCGATCTTGCTTTGGGAATACGGTACATTTTCAAGCGCATTCCTTGTTGATACCGCTTCATTGGCCAGCTTCATGTAGGAAACGTTATCGGCGAACCTGTAGTTGCGGGTATTGCTGCTTAACGAATTTTCGGCGCGGATATTAAACCTCGTTCTTCCATCCGCACCTGACTTGGTGGTTACCAGCACTACGCCATTGGCGCCCCTGGCCCCATACAATGAAGAAGCCGTGGCATCTTTCAATATGGAGAATCCCGAAATATCATCAGGCTGCAGCCGCGCCAGGTCGGTAGATGAAGATTCAATGCCATCAATGAGGATCAGCGGATCTACCTTACCGGTACCAAAGGTGGTAATGCCGCGGATAAAAAAACTCGCATTGTCTTTTCCGGGCTCGCCGCTTCGCTGATAAGAAATAACACCTGAAAGCCTGCCGGCCAGCATAGTCGTTAAATTACTGACAGGCCCTTTTAATTCTTTTGGATTAATAGTAGTAACGGCGCCTACCATGGTGGTCTTTTTTTGCGTACCATAGGCCACCACCGCAACTTCTTCCAGCGAATTGTTAGCGCTCTTAAGTTTTACATTAATGACGCTTTCTCCTTTAATATCTATTTCTTCTTCTTTATACCCTACTGAAGTAATGATCAGGGTACCGTTTGCCGGCGCTTTCACCAGGTACCTGCCGTTCTGATCTGAAGTGACTGCCCGGGTGGGGTCCGATTTCAGGCTAATAGTGGCGCCTTCCAGCGTGGCAGAATCGGTTCGAATGGTACCGCGCACTATTATTTCATTCTTTATTTCCCGGCCGGTTGTATCAGGGATGGTGGTTTGCACCTGCGGCGGACTGCCTTTTTTGATGGCGTAGGTGTTCTCCCCTACCGGCTGCAGCCGCAGGTCATATTTTTTAAGTAGTGTCGATAACCTGTTGATGGTCCACCTGGTTATTGTGCCCGGTGAAGCGGTATCGACAAATTTATTGGCCAGGTCATCGGGATTGTACAACAATTTCCAATGCATTTCGCCCGATAAACGGTCGATAAACTTTGCCAGCTCTATCCGCTGTAAAGATCTGTTCTCCGTTTGTGCGGCAGCCTGGTAACAGCCAACCATTAACAACAGGTATAATACGAACACATTGCTCCATCGAATGATGGAAGGTTTTTGTGTCATAAGCAACGTTTTGGTTTTGGTCTTATTTTGAAATAATCAACGAATCTCCCTGTTGCAGTACTGTTAATCCCATTATTACCCGCAAAGCATTGAATAACCCACTGGAATCTTTTACCGCTATATTGCCGGATAATTTCCGCTCCGCCACCGGCAGGTTGGCCGCCAGTTTTACCTTCAATTTGTAATACTTTTCTATCAGTGCTATTACTTCGGTCAGGCTGGTATGATCAAAGTGAAACTCTCCATCTTTCCAGGCGCTGTACAATTGTACGTTTACCTCTTTCCTGTATATGTGGTTGCCCTGCACGATCAATACCTGTCCGGGCACCAGCGATATCACTGCTTCTTTACCAATATGGGCTTTTATGCTGCCGGTATGTAATGCGGTTGAAAAAAATGAGGAATCGGCCTGTACATTAAATGAGGTTCCCAATACCTCTATATCGCCTTTTGCGGTATGTACAATAAAGTTGTTATACCGGCCGCTTGTTGTTTTTACTTTATTGATCTTAAAAAAAGCTTCCCCGGTAAGCCAAACTTCCCGCTTACTATTCGACCAGCCAATTAAATTGGCCCTGATCTCCGAATACCGGTTCAATAAGATCTCAGAACTGTCAGGAAGCAAAATGGTGCGTTGAAAATCCCCGGTTTGAATGGCGGTTGGTGGTGCAGATCGTTTGCGGTTAAAGATCATCAACATACCAACCAGTAAAAAGCAGGCGGTTATAACCGACAGCCAGGCGCTTTTTTTCCGCCATTTCCCTGATGGCCTGGTTTGGGCAATATTGCTTAACAGGTCTTGTCTGCTTTTGTCTTTCAATGCTTCATCCCTTTCGGGTTTATTAAACGCAAAAGGCAGTTCATCGTTAAAATGGTCATGCTCATTTTCCATGGGTTGTAAGTATTGTCTCTCTACTATAAAGACACAATAATTTTACTTCCAACTCAGTGTTGACCATTTTTTTTATGCAGGAGTAAGTTCAATTATAAAACAAAGGGGAATAGCAGGATGATCCAGAAAAATTCAGGATGGTTCCTTAACGCCGTTTTGAACCGGTTCATGATGCGGTTGATATTATTTACCAGGGACTGGTAATTGATGTTAAGTATCCGGCTGATCTCTTTGTAAGACAGGCCCTCATAAAAGCGTAAATAAATAACCTCTTTCTGGCGGGCAGGCAGGGTGTTGATCATCTTCGTTAGCTGACGGGTATTAAAAGAGGCTGATTCCTTTTTTATTCTTATTTCTTCGGGAGAAAATTCAATATCGGGGGTATGAAAGCGGGTTGTTATTTTTAGTTCGTATAATTTCAGGGAGCGGAGTTTGTTCAATATAGCACAGCGCAAACAGCGCATCAGGTACGCTTTTACAAACTGTACTTCCGGAAGCGCGGCCCTTTTTTCCCATAATTTCAGGAACAGCTCCTGTATAGCGTCATACGCGAGATCAGGGTCCTGTAACATCCGAAATGCATAGGCATGTAAGGAGTGAAAAAAAAGGTCATGTAACATCACAAATGCTTTTTCGTCTCCCTTTTTGAACGCGCTCCAGCATTCGGCAGTGTAAGTATTATCGCATCGGTCCTGTTGCATGAATTACTAATTAAACGCTCATTTAAAATGTATCACTGAAACAGGTTAATAATGGAATTTCTACAGGATCGAATATAATTTAAAAATTCATGATTTTTTAACGCAAACGGTTGTTCCATTTTATAACATGGCAGCTACTCCTGAAAACAAAAAAGTCATCGGTGAGAACACCAACGACTTAACACTTAAGATCAAACTTGAAATATTTTATATCAATACAATACTTTCCGGATTACTTTTTCCAGTGACGGATAAGGCTGAACCTCGCTTTTCACCTGCTCATTTTGTGTTACCCACTCCCGTTCCCAGGCAAAGAAATCAGGCGGATTGGCTGATCTGCCTGCCAGGTTATTACGCAGGTAATCGAAATACAACTTCCACCGCTGCTGGTAAAACGTAGTCATCATTCCGCCCCATTCTTTATAAGCATATTCATGGAGGTAATCCTCCTGCCGGTTGTTCTCACCCCAATAGGAGATCAACATCATGGCATTGTGCAGGTTATTCTTTTTTTCTGCAGCCGTATTACCTGCCTGCAAAGCCTGCTGCTGATAGGTGGTTAACCGGTAATACGAATGGCTGTTGAGCAGGTTATTCATGAGCGCATGCAGCGATAAAAATGCTTCGGCTGCCGCGTTGAAGGCAGCTGTATTTTCTTCCTTATAGGCTGTTACCAGGCTGGCAAATACGGTATCGGCCCGGTTTGACA